>NZ_JBFOCW010000047.1:91855-136176 GCF_040908005.1 Aeromonas sp. s1(2024)
GTGGCCTGCCCATCGGCGCAGGCCACCCCATGTGCGTGAGGCAGTGCGCCTGCCAGGGGGCACCGATTTGTCGGCGACAACGGGGCTTCTCGATGGTAGATTAATCAAATCAAATAGATAGCATCGATCGGGTTTCTCCTATGCAACGTTGGCCCAGCCTGAAGCAGCTCCAGTATCTGGTCGCTCTGGACGAGCACAAGAATTTCAACCGCGCCGCCAAGGCCTGCCATGTCAGCCAGTCGACCCTGAGTACCGGGATCCAGACCCTGGAGGACATGATGAACCTGCAACTGGTAGAGCGGGATCACAAGAGCTTCATCATGACGCCGGTCGGCATGGAAATCGTGGCGCGGGCGCGCAACCTGCTCTCCGACGCCCGGGATCTGATGGAACTGGGGCAGCAGCAGGGGGGCGTCATGCACGGCACGGTGCGCCTGGGCTGCATCCCCACCATCGCCCCCTTCCTGCTGAGCAAGCTGCTGCAGGTGTGCGGCAAGGCCTATCCGGATCTGGAGCTGCTGCTGCGGGAAGACACCACCACCAATCTGCTCAAGCAGCTGGAGCAGGGGCAGCTCGATCTGCTGATCCTGGCGCTGCCGGTGGAGATCGGCGGCTTCCACAGCAAGACCGTCGGCCAGGATCCCTTCCACATGGTGATGCCCTCCCACATGGCGGCGGGCCTGCACATGCCGTTCGACTACAAGGAGCTGCCCAACCAGAGCATCTTCCTGCTGGAGCGGGAGCACTGCCTGACGGAGCACGCGGTGAGCGCCTGCCGGCTGCGGGACAAGAGCAAGATCAACCCATTCGCCGCCACCAGCCTGCACACCCTGGTGCAGATGGTGGGGGCCGGTCTTGGCACCACCTTCCTGCCCCAGATGGCCATAGATGCGGGCATCCTCGACAACACGGACCTGGTGGCCATTCCCCTGCCCGGGGAGAAACCCTATCGGGAGATAGGCCTGGTGTGGCGTCCCAGCACCACCCGGGTGCAGACCTTCTACAAGATTGCCGAGCTGCTGACGCCGCTCATTACCCCCAAACCGGCGGGGTGATCCGGTGGCAGCCCCCACAGGCGGCCACTCCTCAATGCCGTTGTCATTCAGGTTCCAGGCAGGATCATCGTCTATGATGAACCCCGTGCCCTATCAAGGAGTTGAGATGTTTCGCACCTTGCTGCTGCCCCTGCTGGCCCTGCTTCTCGCCGCCTGCTCCAGCACGCCGGAGCCTCCCCCTCCCGTGCGCCAGAGCGGCGCATTCGACAACTTCTATCAGCAGTGGCGCGGCGTGCCCTATCGCATGGGCGGTACCAGCCGCGCCGGTCTCGACTGCTCCGCCTTCACACAGCTCGCCTACAGCCAGGTGCTGGGCTTCACCCTGCCCCGCACCACGGAATCCCAGGCGAGCCTCGGCCGCCCGGTGGACAGATACCGTCTCCAGCACGGGGACCTGGTCTTCTTCAAGACCGGCTGGCAGCAGTACCACGTCGGGGTCTACACCGGGGCAGGTGAGTTCATCCACGCCTCCACCAGCAAAGGCGTGATCCGCTCGCGCCTCGACAACGTCTACTGGAACAGCCGCTACTGGCAGGCCCGCAGGCTGGTCCAGTAGGTGCGACCCCAAACATGAAAAGGCCCCGAGGGGCCTTTTCATGTTGTTGCCGGGTCAGTGCTTGCGGTGCCAGCGGGGCGAGGTGGCGCGCTCTCCCCAGGGGGTCATGCAGGGCAGCAGGGCCCCCTCGATGACGTCCTCATGGCTCGCCAGCGCCAGGGCAATCTTCTCGTGGAGCAGGCGCAGCAGGTTCTTCTCCTGGCCCGCCAGGGAGTGGCCCGCGGCGAAATACTCCTGCTGATGTTGCAGCGCCAGCTTCTGGGCAAACTCATAGGTGTTGAAACTGTCCGGCATGCGCGCGATCACGTCATCCAGCCGGGCCAGCAGGCTATGCAATTCCCTGGTCATGTGCGGTTCTCCCTCCGAGTTGGTGACCCACAATTACCCCTTATTGGATAGAAGACCAATCCGAATGCCTCAAAAATGGGAGCCCGGACACAGTTCCGGACAACGCTCCCCACTGGCAGCCACCCTCTGCCCTCGCCCGGTTTACAAGTCGGCAACGAATCGCTAGATTTGGACCGACTAATCAGTCGGTCACTTTTCGTGCGGAGCATGCCATGGACACCACCGTCACCCCCGCCTCACCGGACAAGTTCTCCCTCCCCGAGCAACTGCATCGGCTCAGGCAGGCCTGCCAGGCCACCCCCATGCCGGATCTGGCGTCCCGCCGCGCCAGACTTGACGCCCTCAAGCAGGGGCTGCTGCGCCACAAGCAGGCACTGTGTCAGGCCCTGGCCCGGGACTACGGCCAGCGCAGCGACTACGACAGCCTGATCGCCGATGTGCTCCCCTGCGTCATGCAGATCAACTACACCCTGAAACGGCTCAAGGGGTGGATGAAACCGGAGCGCCGTCATTCCGGCCTGCTGCTGGCCCCCGCCAGGGTCGAGGTGCACTATCAGCCCCTCGGCGTGGTCGGCATCATGGTGCCCTGGAATTTCCCGGTGATGCTGAGCCTCGGGCCCCTCATCGGCGCCCTCGCCGCCGGCAACCGCGCCATGATCAAGCTCTCCGAGTTCACCCCTCACACCAACGCCGTGCTGCGCACCCTGCTCGATGAGGCCCTCGGCGGTGACGAGGTGGTGGTCATCGAGGGGGATGCGGGGATCGCGGCCGCTTTCAGCGCCCTCCCCTTCGACCATCTCATCTTCACCGGCTCCACGGCGGTGGGTCGGCTGGTGATGGCCGCCGCCGCCCCCCAGCTCACCCCCCTCACCCTGGAGCTCGGCGGCAAGAGCCCCTGTCTCATCGCCCCCGACATGCCCCTGGCCCTGGCGGTGGAGCGGATGATCTTCGGCAAGAGCCTCAACGCCGGCCAGATCTGCGTGGCCCCCGACTACGTGCTGCTGCCGAGGGGGCAGGAGCAGGCCTTTATCGAGGCCTATCAGGCCCATTTTCGCCGCCTCTACCCCAAAGGGCTCGAGAGCCCGGATTATGGCGCCATCATCAACCCCCCCCAGTACGAGCGGCTCACCGCCTGGCTGGAGGAGGCGAGGCAGGCAGGCGCCCAGATCCACCCCTGCGTCACGCCCGCCCGTGATGACGCCACCCGCAAACTGGTGCCCCACCTGCTGACCGAGGTGCCCGGCCACTGCCAGGTGATGCAGCAGGAGATCTTCGGCCCCCTGCTGCCCCTGGTGCCCTATGACGACATCGAGGAGGCCCTGGCCTATGTGGCGGCCCGGCCCCGCCCCCTGGCGCTCTATCTGATGAGCCTGGACGAGACGTTGCAGCGCCGACTCATCCGGGAGACCCACGCCGGAGGCATGGCCATCAACGAGAGTCTGTTCCAGGTGGCGGCGGACGATGCCCCCTTCGGCGGCATCGGTCCCTCCGGCATGGGCCACTATCACGGCCGCGAGGGGTTTCTCACCTTCTCCAAAGCGAAAACCGTGCTGCGTCGCGGACGCTTCAGCACAGGCTCCCTCATTCATCCCCCCTATCGGCGCTGGTACCAGCGGCTGATGATGGCCCTGTTCCTGCGCTAGGAGGCGAGATGCGAGAAACCATGACCGACAAACGCCGCCAGATCCTGGATGCCGCCCTGGCCCTGTGCGCGGAGGATGGCCTGCAGGGCGCCGCCACCGCCCGCATCGCCAAGGCGGCCGGGGTGGCCAATGGCACCCTGTTTCATCACTTTCCCAGCAAGGAGGTGCTGATCCAGAGCCTCTACCAGGACATCAAGCTGCGCCTTGGCGCCGCCATCACCGAGGCCGATGCCGCCCTGCCGCTCCAGGAGCAGGCCCGCCACTACTGGCACCAGGCCATGGGCTGGATGCAGGCCCACCCCCGTGAGCTCAGGTTCGTGCTGGGCTTTTTCCACTCCCCCCTGCTGGCCCGCCCCCTGCGCAGCCAGATCCTGGCGGAGACCCTGCATTTTCTGCCGAGCCTGCTCGCCCGGGGCCAGGCCAGCGGCGAGCTGATGTCGGCCCCGCCGGCACTGATGCTGGAGGTGTGCCAGGGCCAGTTTCTGGCCTGCGCCTCCCTCTTTGTCGATCAGCCTGAACTGGGAGAAGACCCCCACTGGCAGGAGAGCGCCTTCGCCCTCTTCTGGTCCGCCATCAGCGGAGGTTCCCATGCGCCCTGACGCCCTGCTTGCCACCGGCAGACGCCTCTGGATTGGCAGCCTGCTCTGGATCATCGGCCGCACTCTGTGCCGCGCCGCCCGGGTCGACGAGGCGGTGCGCCGCGAGCTTGCCCCCCTGCCGGACGGCCTCACCATCAGGCTCGAGGTAAACGGCATGACCCGGGGGCTGAGTCTCTACAAGTTCGCGGGGCGCTGGCACTGCGGTGAGGAGGCTGGCAGGGCGCATTCGACCTGTGCCCATGACGGCCCCCACCCCCTGCGGGTGCGCTTCAAGCACCCCGCCGTCGCCTTTCGCGCCCTCAGTTTTCGCCTCGGCATCAACCAGGCCTTTTGCGAAAACCGGCTGCTGGTGGAGGGGGATCTCGACGCGGCCATGCACCTGGTGCGAGCGCTTGAGCAGTTGCAGAGCCTGATCCTGCCCGCCTTCATCGCGCGGCCCCTGCTTCGCCACTACCCGGACCCGCATCGCAAGCTCGCGCGGGCCTGCCACATCTATCTGGGTCTTCTGACCGGTTGAACACGAGGAGAACGGGATGAGCCGTTATTACGATTTTTTCTGCCCGGTCAAGCTGATGGCGGGGGAACAGGCACTGGAACAGTTGCCGGATGCCCTGAGGGGATTGGGAGCTGGCCGCCCCTTGCTTCTCACCGACAAGGGGGTCAGCGGCAGCGGGCTCGCCACCCTGCTGGCCGATGTGATGGCCGAAGGGGCGTTGCCGGTCGCCGCCATCTGGGACGAGATCCCGGCGGACTCCTCCACCGCCGTGGTGGAGCGGATCGCCCGCCACTACCGGGAGCTGGGCTGTGACAGCCTGCTCGCCCTTGGCGGCGGCTCCGTCATCGACACCGCCAAGGCGGTGAACATACTGGCGACCCTGGGGGGCGAGCGGCTGCTCGACTATGCCGGAGCGGATTGCCTGACCCGTCCCCTCAACCCCCTGGCGGTGGTCCCCACCACGGCGGGGACCGGCTCCGAAGTGACCCTGGTGGCGGTGATCAAGGACGAAGGGAGCGGGCGCAAGGTGCCCTTCACCTCCCCCTTCCTGCTGCCCCGGCTGGCGGTGCTGGATCCCCGCTTCACCCTGGGGCTGCCGCTGCCCATCACCGCCGCCACCGCCATGGATGCCATGACCCACGCCATCGAGGCCTTCATCGGCAACGGCAAGAACCCGGTCAGTGACGCCCTGGCCCTGATGGCGGTGGAGAAGATTGCCACCGCCCTGCCCAGGGTGCTGGCCCACCCGACGGACAAGGGCCTGCGGCTGCAACTGGCAGAGGGCTCCACCCTGGCGGGCATGGCGTTTTCCAACTCCATGGTGGGGCTGGTGCACGCCCTCGGCCACAGTCTGGGGGCGCGCTGCCACCTGCCCCATGGCCTCTGTATGAACCTCTTCCTGCCCACCGTGCTCGACTACAACCGGCCCGGCATCGACCCCGAGCTCGCCCGCCTGCTGCTGCCCCTGGTGGGGCCGGAGCGCTTTGCCGCGACCCCGGCCGAGGGGCGACCCCAGGCCACCATCGAGGCGTTGCAGGCACTGCGCGATACCCTGTGGCAGACGGTCAAGCTGCCCCGCACCCTGCGGGAGGCGGGCCTCACCGACAAGGCGCTGCTGCCCGGGATCCGGGATCTCGCCATCAACGACGGCGCCCTGCTCTACAACCGCAAGGATGCGGACAGGGAACAGTTGCTGGCCCTGCTGGAGCGGGCCTGGGAGTAACGGGCCCCTTGCCCGTCAGACATCGGGGGTGAAGACCCCGGTGGAGAGATAGCGATCCCCCCGATCGCAGATGATCGCCACCACCACCCCCTGCCCGATCTCTGCCGCCACCCGCAAGGCCCCGGCCACGGCGCCACCCGAGCTGACACCGCAGCAGATCCCCTCCTCCCGCGCCAGGCGGCGCATCATGACGAGGGACTCTTCCAGTGTCACATCCAGCACCCCATCGACCCGCGCAGGCTCGAAGATGGCGGGCCGGTAGGCCTCGGGCCAGCGGCGAATGCCGGGGATCTGGCTCCCCTCGGCCGGTTGCAGGCCGATCACCGCC
This sequence comes from Aeromonas sp. s1(2024), assembly GCF_040908005.1. Taxonomy (NCBI): domain Bacteria; kingdom Pseudomonadati; phylum Pseudomonadota; class Gammaproteobacteria; order Aeromonadales; family Aeromonadaceae; genus Aeromonas; species Aeromonas sp. s1(2024). Next base: position 98,103 of record NZ_JBFOCW010000047.1, read on the forward strand.
ACCGCCGGGTTCTGCTCCTTGAGGTAGCGGGAGACCCCCATGATGGTGCCCGTGGTGCCCATGGCCGAGACGAAGTGAGTGACAGCCCCGCCGCTCTGGCGCCAGATCTCGGGGCCGGTGGAGCGGTAGTGGGCATCCGGGTTGGCGGGGTTGTTGAACTGATCGAGCACCAGCCCCTCCCCCCGCGCCTGCATGGCCAGGGCGAGGTCTCGCGCCGCTTCCATGCCCTCTTCCACCAGCACCAGCTCGGCGCCGTAGGCCTGCATGGCGTCGCGCCGCTCCTGGCTCATGTTGCTCGGCATGATGAGTCGCATCCGGTAACCCCGGGACGCCGCCACCATGGCCAGCGCGATGCCGGTATTGCCGGAGGTGGCCTCGATGAGCCGGGCTCCTGGCGCTAAGTGACCACTCGCCTCTGCCTGCCTGATGAGGTTCAGCGCCGCCCTGTCCTTGACGGAGCCGGCGGGGTTGTTGCCCTCCAGCTTCACCAGCAGGGTGACGCCGGGGTGCGGATTGATGCGGCGCAGCGCCAGCAGCGGGGTGTTGCCTATCAGATCGTCCAGGGTGGCGAAGGCCATGACGGATCCATCCTCTCTCAATGTTCTATACCTTGCCTTGCGACCATTCGCAGGCCGGCCAGTGTAAGCGAGCCCGCCATGGGCGCAAAGAATGGCGTTGGCAAACCCTGTCCGCCATGTTCTGATCTTCCCATTCACCCAGAGAGGACTCCCGATGAGCGACATCCTTCACCAGGCCGATCAGCAGCAGTTTGTCTGCACCGTGGACGGCAAGCTCTCCCGCCTTGCCTATCGCCGGCTGGACGCCACCACGGTGGACGCCTACAGCACCCAGGTTCCCCCCGAGCTGCGCGGACAGGGGATTGCCGACAAGCTGGCCCGCCGCTTCTACGACTGGACCCTCTCTGAGGGGCTCACCATAGTGCCGAGCTGCAGCTACATCGACGTCTGGTTGCGCCGCAATGCCGGTTGAAGCCGGGGCGCTGCGGGAGGCGCACTTGCGGGCCTGCACCGAGGCCCTGCTGCGGGCTGATCACCCGCGCATGGATTGCCTCCGGGCTGCGCGGGAGCTGGCCCTGCCCGACTGGGCCCTGGGGGCGGGGTTTGTGCGCAGCCTCATCTGGGATCACCTCCATCACAAGGCCGAACCCACCCCGCTCAACGACATCGATCTTATCTATCTGGACAGCGCTGATCCGACTGGATTGAAGGAGGCCGATCACGAAGCCTGGCTCGCCGCCAGGATGCCGGGCCAGTTGTGGGAGGTGCGCAACCAGGCCCGCATGCATCTGCGCCAGCAGGTGCCTCCTTTTGCCAGCTCCCTCTCGGCCCTCAGCCACTGGGTGGAGATACCCACCTGCATCGGGGTCCGCCTGCTGGCAGATGATACGTTCGAGTGGCTGGCCCCCTACGGCTTTGCCCCCAACTGGTCCCTGGTGGTGAGCCCCAATCCGCGCTGTCGCCAGGAGAGCCGTATCTTTAGCGAACGGGTCAGGGCCAAGGGGTGGCAACGCATCTGGCCTGACCTTGTGGTGAACTGGCCATGAGCGGATTGCAAAGGGTCGACAACCTTGGGCACACTAAGAAAAAGATGTTTGTAACTCAATGGGTTAAATAATGCGCGACTTCTTCTCTCTCGAGCGCTGGCTGCCGGGGCTCGCCGCCTTGCTGCAATACCAGCGGGCCTGGCTGATGCCGGATCTTCGCGCTGGCCTCTCGGTCGCGGCCGTGGCCCTGCCCGTGGCCATCGCCTATTCGGAGCTCGCCGGGGTAGGCGCCATCGTCGGCCTCTACTCCTGCATCCTGCCCATGGTGGTGTACGCCCTCTTTGGCACCTCCCGTCAGCTCATCGTCGGTCCGGATGCCGCCACCTGCGCGGTGATCGCCGCCGTGGTAACGCCGCTCGCCGCCGGGGATCCCACCCGTCACTGGCAACTGGTGATGACCATGACCGCCATGACCGGCTTCTGGTGCCTCATCGCCAGCCGCTTCAAACTGGGGGTGCTGGCAGACTTTCTCTCCCGCCCCATCCTGATGGGGCTGCTCAACGGGGTGGCCATCACCATCATGGTGGGCCAGCTCTCCAAGATCTTCGGCTTCACCTTCAGCGAGCGCTACCTGATAGAGCGGATCCTGAACGGCACCAGCTACATTACCCAGACCCATCTGCCCACCCTGGCCATGAGCCTGACGGCCCTGCTCACCCTGCTGCTGGCCAAGCGCTACAGACCGGCTTGGCCCTCTTCCATGGTGGCCATGGTGGTGACGGCGGCCCTGGTGTGGCTGTTCAATCTCGGCCGCGTCGACATCGCCACCCTGGGGACCATCGGCTCGGGGCTGCCCGCCTTCCAGATGCCGGACTTTCCCCCCGGGCTTATCCGTGAGCTGGTGCTGCCCGCCCTCAACCTCGCCATGGTGAGCTTCGTCTCCATGATGCTCACCGCCCGCAGCTTCGCCGCCAAGAACGGCTACGAGATTGATGCGGACAAGGAGTTTAGGGCCCTCGGCATGGCCAACCTGGCGGCGGCCGCCTCCCAGGGGTTTGCCATCAGCGGGGCGGATTCGCGCACCGCGGTCAACGACGCCAACGGCGGCAAAAGCCAGCTGGTCTCCATCATCGCCGCCGCCGTCATCGCCCTGGTCACCTTCTACCTGACGGCGCCGCTGCAATACATTCCCACCGCCGCCCTCGGGGTGGTGCTGGTGATGGCCTCCCTGTCGCTGACAGATTTTCGCGGCCTCTGGGCTCTGCGCGACTCGGACCGCGCCGCCTTCTGGCTCGCCCTGGTGACCTTTGTCAGCGTGCTCACCATGGGGGTCATTCCGGGCATCACCCTCGCGGTCCTGCTGGGGCTGTTCCAGTTCCTGCGCAACGTGATGCGCCCCACCGACCAGCTGCTCGGCATGGACGACGAGGGCGTGGTGCGCACCCTGGGAGACAACGAGCAGGCCAAGGCGATTCCCGGCATCCTGGTCTACCGCTTCAACTCCCCGCTCACCTACTTCAACGCCCCCTACTTCAAGCGGCGGGTGCTGGCACTGCTGGTGCAGGATCCCCACAATCCCAGGTGCCTGGTGGTGGATGCGGTGGCCTGCTTCACCCATCAGGACATCAGCGTCATGAGCATGGTGGGAGAGCTGCACAAGGAGCTCAAGCGGCGCGGCATCCACATGGTGATGGCCGGTCGGCACGGCCAGATGAGCCAGTGGTTCAAACAGGCGGGGATCCGGGTCGGCGAGGATGGCATCATCCTCTGCCCCGACATGTACCAGGCCCTGCGCATGACCCGCTGCTACCGGGAGCCGGTGTTCCGGGACGACGAGGGGGTGGAGAGCACCACGGATGCCCTGCTCACCCGCTGGCCGCACGATGACGACCTGCCCGACTCGGCGCGCCTCACCCGCCCCAGCGAGCAGGAGGCCGGCGCCACGCCGGTCTGAGAGACATCCCCTGGTCACAGGCCCCCTCCTCCTGCGACCAGGATTGCACCCCGCCCCCGCTTGGTGTTAAATGCCCCTCCAGTTGGCCCTGACGAGGGCCATCGCCAGCACCTGGATATCCCATGCAGACTCAATCCCACGCGGGCCCGGGCTCCCTCTTCGCCCTGACCTGGCCACTGTTCATCGATCTGGCCCTCCACTTTCTGACCGGGGCCCTCAACACCTTCATGGTGGGCCATGTCTCCTATCAGGGGGTGGCGGCCCTCGCGGTGGGCAACCAGGTCTTCGATCTCGCCATCACCCTGTTCAGCTTCGTCAGCATCGGCACCAGCGTGGTGATCACCCAGTATCTGGGGGCGGGAGACAAGGAAAAAGCCCGCGTCGTCATCCACACCGCCATCGGCTTCAACCTGCTGGTGGGACTGGTGGCCGCGGTCGGCGTCATGGCGGGGGCCGGCACTATGCTGGCGCTGATGAACCTGCCTGCCCACCTGATGAGCGACGGCAGCCTCTACCTGCAGATCATCGGGCTTTGCCTGCTGCCGGAGGCGGCGGCCCTCTGTCTGGCCGCCACCCTGCGTGCCCACGGCCACACCCGCCAGGCCATGTACGTGACCCTCATCGTCAACCTCATCACCTTCGTCGGCAACCTGCTGCTGCTCTACGGCTGGTTCGGCCTGCCCCAGCTCGGGGTCGCCGGGGTCGCCATCAGCACGGTGGCGGGGCGCATCGTCGGGGTGGTGCTGCTGGTGTGGCTGGTGGCGCGCAAGACCGGCATCCGGCTGCGTCTGCCCGAGATCGTCCGCCCAAGCCGCGCCATGCTGGACAAGGTACTGCACATCGGTCTGCCGGCGGCGGGGGAGAACCTCTCCTGGATGCTGCAGTTCATGGTGGTGACCGCCTTCGTCGGCCTGCTCGGCGACAAGGCGCTGGCGACCCAGTCCTACTTCTTCCAGATCTGCCTGTTCATCCTGTTGTTCGGCCTCTCCATCGGCCTTGGCAACGAGATCATCATCGGCCACCTGGCGGGGGCCCGACGCTTCGATCAGGCCTATCGCCAACTGATGAAGAGCCTGAAACTCGGCCTCATCGTCACCGCCGCCATCGCCATCGCCGCCGCCCTCAACGGTCGCGCCATCATCAGCCTGTTCACCGACGACGCCGACATCATCACCCAGGTGGCGCAGCTCTTCCTCATCAGCCTCATCCTCGAACCCGGTCGCACCTTCAATCTGGTGGTGATCAACGCCCTGCGCGCCACCGGGGATGCCCGTTTCCCGCTCTACATGGCGCTCGTCTCCATGTGGGGCATTGCCGTTCCCCTGGCCTATTTCCTTGGTATCATGCAGGGCTATGGCCTGGTAGGCATCTGGCTGGCCCTCGCCTGCGACGAGTGGGTGCGCGGTCTGGCCATGTTCTGGCGCTGGCGCAGTCGTCGCTGGCAAAACAAAATTCTTGTCGAAACATAAGCGGAATCACCATGAAGAAAATCGGACTCTTGTTGACGGCCATCCTGCTCAGCCCGCTCGCCATGGCGCAAACCGCCCCGGCGACCCCCAAGGCGCAGGCTCCCCAGACCTGGTATGTGGCCCCCATCGTCATCGACGAGACCAGCGAAGCCCAGAAGGCCCTGACCAAGGAGTTCACGGCCCAGATGATCAAGACCATCAAGATCAACGAGTACCAGACCGGCAAGGCGGTGGGCAAGACCAAATCGCCCAAGTGGCTGATCCGCACCAAGCTGATGCCCGCAAGCCAAGAGCCCCTGGTCGGCAAGAAGCACCCGCAGGGCCTCACCTACGGCAAGGGCATCCCCACCCAGGAGATCGTCGGCGAGCTCATCATGAACGGCACCCTGGTGGCCCACATCGGTCAGGGCTGGCGCGAACCCATCGTCCCGGGCACACCGGTGGCGGAGAAGATCTCCATCGCCAACTACCAGTACGCCATCGGCAACGAGGCCAAGGCGCCGGATCTGGAAGAGCTGGCGGCGCAGATCGGTTTCGAGGCAGGCAAGGTGATTGCCAGAGACGGCAAGCCCCTGCCCGAGAAGAAAAAGAAAAAAGAGTAAACGGCTCACCCGTTTCCAGTCAGGGGCCTCGCGCCCCTTTCTGTTGCCCGCCCCGTTGCAGACCCCCTCTCCCGAATGTGAAGCGGATCCCGCTTCTTTCCTCTGCTGCCCCTGGGTCAGCAGGCAATCATCATGTAATTCAAACAGTTAAAAATCACCCTTCCCATGCAGCAATTCCGTGGCCCCGAATTGGATCGGGATCACGTTTCTCCCCGGCAGTAAGGGGTACTTTGGTCTTGCAGGCACAATCAAACGACAACAAGGAGGCTTCATTACATGTTTCCGGAGTACAGAGATCTCATCTCGAAACTGAAGAGCAGTGATGTCCATTTCCAGAAGAAGTTTGACTTGCACAACGACCTGGATGCGGAGATCAGGAAGCTGGAGAAACACCACGCCAGCGACTACAGCTCCGAGGTGAAGGATCTGAAAAAACAGAAACTTAAACTGAAAGAGGAGATATACGACATCCTCAAACAACATCCACACTAGACGCCTCGACGAATACCTGGATAAGCAACTTATCCTGCCAGCCCGGCCCGACGCCGGGCTTTTTGTTGGCTGCTCACGAGGCGCGGCAACGGCCACTTCCCTTGGCACCGGAAAACGAAGCGGGCCAATGGCCCGCTTTGTCATACCTGTTTCACCCCATGATCACACCGGCGGATGGAACTGGCTGGCTTCGCGGGTGGCCATCTCCTCGTAGGTGGCCCACTTCTGCCACGCCACTTGTTGCGCCACCTGCATCAGCCGCTCGGCCTCCTGTGGATGGCTCTGGGCCAGCACCCGATAACGGGTCTCCTGCTGCCGATATTCGGCAAGGGGGATGGAGGGGCGCAGGCTGTCGAGGCTGAAGGGGTTCTGCCCGGCGCTGCGCAGTACCGGGTTGTAGCGCATCAGCGGCCAGTGGCCCGAATCGACCGCACGCTTCTGTTGGGCCAATCCCTGCTCCATGTCGATGCCGTGGGCGATGCAGTGGCTGTAGGCGATGATCAGCGACGGGCCCGGATAGGCTTCCGCTTCCCGCAAGGCCTGTAGCGCCTGCTGCGGGTTGGCACCAAAGGCGATGCGGGCAACATAGACGTTGCCGTAGGAGATGGCCTGCAACGCCACATCCTTCTTGGCCAGCGTCTTGCCTCCCGCCGCGAACTTGGCGACAGCGCCGAGCGGGGTCGATTTCGACATCTGACCGCCGGTGTTGGAGTAGACCTCGGTATCCATCACCAGCACGTTCACATCGCGCCCAGAGGCGAGCACATGGTCGAGCCCCGATGAGCCGATGTCATAGGCCCAGCCATCGCCGCCGATGATCCAGACCGCACGGCGCACCAGCTGATCGATGAGTGACAGCAGCTCGCGGGCCTTGCCGGATTTCACCTCTTCCAGCCGCTCCCGCACTTGCGCGACCCGGGTGCGCTGGGCGCGGATCTCCGACTCCAGCCGCTGCGGGGCGCTAATCAGGGTATCGACCAGCTCGGCGCCCAGCTCCCCCTTCATCGCTTCAAGGGCCGCCACCGCCTGACCGTGATGCTGATCGGCGGTGAGACGGAAGCCAAAGCCAAACTCGGCGTTGTCCTCAAACAGGGAGTTCGACCAGGCCGGCCCCTTCCCTTCGCCGTTCTTGGCCCACGGCGTAGTCGGCAGGTTGCCGCCGTAGATGGAGGAGCAACCGGTGGCGTTGGCCACCAACATGCGGTCGCCAAACAGCTGGGTCAGCAGCTTGAGATAGGGGGTCTCGCCACAGCCGGCGCAGGCACCGGAGAACTCGAACAGGGGTTCGAGGAACTGGGTGCCGCGCACCGTGGAGAAGTCCACCCGCTCGCGAGCAGGCCAGGGCAAACTCTCGAACCAGCGCAGCGCCTGTTTCTGGCCAGCAAGGTGCGGCGCCTTGTCCATCATGGCGATGGCGCGCTCGCCCTCGTGTTCCTCATCAGCCCCGGCCCGTACCGGACAAGCCTGCACACACTGGCCACAACCGGTGCAATCCTCCGGATAGAGCTGCAAGGTGTAGCGGCTGTCGGGGAAACCCCTGGCGGTGACGGGTACCGATTGGGCTGCCTCGGGGGCAGTCGCCAGCCAGTCCTGATGGTAGAACTTGGCCCGCAGCGCCGCGTGGGGGCAGACAAAGACGCAGTTGCCGCACTGGATGCAGATATCCGAATGCCAAATCGGGATCTCGCGGGCGATATCCCGCTTCTCGAAGCGGCTGGTGGCGGTGGGGTAAGTGCCGTCCACCGGCAGCATGGAGACCGGGATGCGATCGCCGCGCCCCGCCAGCATCTCGCCGGTGACACGCTGGACAAACTCGCTGCCGCCGGGAGCCAATGGCAGCGGATAGTCGCTGATCTGCTCCTCACCGGCGGGGATGGCCACCTGATGGAGATGAGCCAGAGTGTCGTCCACTGCCGCGAAGTTGCGCTCGACCACCTCGGGTCCCTTGCGGGCATAACTCTTCTCGATGCTCTCCTTGATCAGCGCAATCGCCTCATCCCGCGGCAAGATGCCAGCCAGCGCAAAGAAACAGGTCTGCATGATGGTGTTGATGCGATTGCCCATGCCGTTGCGCTCGGCCACCCGATCCCCATCGATGCAATAGAGCTGGATATTGAGGGCTCGAATGCGGGCGCGCAGCCGCTCGGGCAGCTGGTCCCACACTTTGTCCGCCTCATAGGGGGCATTGAGCAGCAGGGTCGCCCCTTCTGCGGCGTGCTCCAGCAGATCGACCGATTCGGCAAAGCCCCACTGGTGGCAGCCGATAAAGCTCGCCTGCTCGATAAGCCAGGGGGCGTCGATGGGCTCGGGGCCAAAGCGCAGGTGGGAGACGGTGCGCGAACCCGACTTCTTGGAGTCGTAGACGAAGTAGCCCTGGGCGTGGAACCCCTCCAGCTCGCCGATGATCTTGATGCTGTTCTTGTTGGCGCCGACGGTGCCATCGGCACCGAGACCGAAGAAGAGCGCCCGCACCCGGCTGGCGGGCTCCAGATCGCCGATGGGGTGCCAGGCCAGACTGAGGCCCGACACATCATCCACGATCCCTACGGTAAAGCGCGGGCGCGGCGCGTCGGAGGCCAGCTCCTCGAATACCGCCGCGCACATGGCGGGGGTGAACTCTTTGGAAGAGAGGCCGTAGCGACCGCCACTGAGCCAGGGCAGCCGCTTGATAAGGCCGCGCTGCAAGCCATCGATCAGCGCGCTCTGCACATCCAGCAGCAGCGGCTCGCCCCCTGCCCCCGGCTCCTTGGTGCGATCCAGCACCGCCATGCGGCGAACGCTCGCGGGCAGGGCATCGAGCAGCGCCTGCACCGGGAAGGGGCGATAGAGGCGCACCACCAAGACCCCGGTCTTGCGATCCTGCCGGTTGAGCCAATCCACCGTCGTGCGGGCGGTGGCCGCCCCCGAGCCCATCAGCACGATGACATCGGTGGCATCGGTTGCGCCGTGGTACTCCACCAGCCGGTAGTGGCGGCCGGTCAGCTCGCCGAGGCTCTCCATGCACTGCTGCACCCGCGCCGGCACCGCCTCGTAGAAGGGGTTGACGCTCTCGCGGGACTGGAAATAGGTGTCCGGGTTCTGGGCGGTGCCACGCATCACCGGATGATCCGGGTTGAGCGCCCGCGCACGGTGGGCGCGCACCCAGTCGTTGTCGATAAGGGCCCGGATCTCATCCCGATGCAGCGCGGTGATCTTGTTCACCTCGTGGGAGGTGCGAAAGCCGTCGAAGAAGTGGATAAAGGGCACCCGGCATTGCAGGGTGACGCTGTGGGCGACCAAAGCCAGGTCCTGCGCCTCCTGCACCGAGCCGGAGGCGAGCATGGCAAAGCCGGTGCTGCGCGCCGCCATCACGTCCTGATGGTCGCCAAAAATCGAGAGCCCCTGCGCCGCCAAGGATCGGGCCGCCACATGGAACACCGCCGAGGTCAATTCGCCTGCGATCTTGTACATGTTGGGCAGCATCAGCATCAGCCCCTGACTGGCGGTGAAGGTGGTGGCGAGCGCCCCCGCCTGCAGGGCGCCGTGCACCGTGCCAGCCGCTCCCCCTTCGCTCTGCATCTCCACCACCGTGGGGATGTTGCCCCAGAGGTTGGTCTGCCCCTGTGCCGCCCAGGCGTCGGCCAGTTCGGCCATGGTCGAGCTCGGGGTGATGGGATAGATGGCACACACTTCGCTCAGCTGGTACGCCACCCGGGCCGCGGCTTCGTTGCCGTCAACCATGATCAGTTCATGTTTCATTGGGACTCCTCCGGTTGGCGCAACTCGATGGCGTGGCAGGGGCACTGGTCATGGCAGGCACCACAGCCGGTGCAGCGTTCGGCATCCACCTGATACCCCAGACCCGGCCCCAGCTTGGCGATGGCCTGCTCTGGGCAGCTGCCATAGCAGCCGTCGCACTCGAAGCAGTTGCCGCAGGAGTAGCAGCGCGCCGCCTCGTAGCGGGCCGCCGTCTCGTCCAGTCCGCCGATGATCTCGCCAAAGTCATCCCGCGCCGAGGGAGGTTTGACCGGCTGGCTGCTGGCCGGGGCGTGGGTCTGGAACCAGAGCTGCAACTGCTCTGGCCCCACCAGCGGGTAAGAGAGCGGCTTGTGGTAATGGCGACCGCGCAGCCAGGCATCCATATGGCGTGCCGCCTTCTTGCCGTGGCCGGTGGCGATGGTGACGGTGCGCTCGGAGGGCACCATGTCGCCACCGGCAAACAGACCCGGCACATCCGTCATCAGGTTCTCGCCAACCTGCACTACTCCCTCCTTGTTGACCCGCACGCCGGGGATGCTCTCCAGCACCGAAAGGTCGACCTCCTGACCCAGCGCCAGAATGAGGGAGTCCGCTTCGAGGGTTTCAAACTGGCCGGTGGGCACCGGCTTACCCTCGGCATCCAGCGCCATCACCTCCACTTCGATATTGGTGCTATCGAGCTGGCGGATGGTGCGCAGCCAGTTGATCTTGATCCCCTCCTCCTCGGCCTCATCGGCTTCGAAGGCGTGGGCTGGCATATGGTCCCGGTCGCGGCGGTAGATGATCATCGCCTCCTCGACCCCGAGGCGACGAGCGGTACGGGCCGCATCCATGGCGGTGTTGCCGCCGCCGTAGATGGCCACCCGCCGTCCCAGTTTTGGCGGTGGCAGTCCTTTCTCTTCGGCCAGACTCGCCTGTTCTAGGAAGCTCACCGCATCGAGGATCTTGCCCGCCTCCCGGGCCGGAATATCGACCCGCTTTGCCAGATGGGCACCGATGGCCATGAAGACGGCGTCAAAGCCCCCCTCGTCACGCGCCTTGAGCACATCCTCCACCTTGTGGTTGAGGGTCAGCGTCACCCCGGCCGCGACGATGCGGGCCACCTCCCGATCCAGCACATCGCGAGGCAGGCGGTAGGCGGGAATGCCGAAACGCAGCATGCCGCCCGCCAGCGGCCCTGCCTCGCGGATCTCCACCTGATGGCCGAGCCGATTGAGGTGCCAGGCGCAGGAGAGGCCGGAGGGACCGGCACCAATGACCAGCACCTTCTTGCCGCTGGCAGGGGCAGGTGGCACAGGCAGCCAGCCCCGGGCCAGCGCCTCGTCGCCAAGGAAGCGCTCGATGGCGTGGATGGAGACGGCATCATCCACCTGGGCACGGTTGCAGGCCGTTTCGCAGGGGTGATAGCAGACCCGCCCGTGGACCGCAGGCAGGGGATTTTCTTCGATGAGGCGTTGCCAGGCCGCCTTAAAGCGGCCTGCTTCGGCCAGGGCGAGCCAGGCCTGGATGTTCTCGCCAGCCGGGCAGGCGTGGTTGCAAGGTGGCAGGGCCGGCCGCCAGACGGGCAGCCGGGTGCGGACCGGGCCTGTTCCCGTTTTCTGGGAGAGATCCGGCTGTGGGGTCATATCCAGTTGTTTGCTCATACATTGCTTTCTTCTTTTTGTGTGACAGGCCCCATCCGATGGCGCTTGATACCGTTTTGCCTGGGCAGACGGTGGCCGGAGAGGGAAGAAGCGAAAGCGTCAGAAACTGGAAGCTGGCCCGATGATGGGCCGTTTTTTGTACGACATGGTGGATCAGGATCAATAAATGTTGCGCTTTATGGGTCGCCCCCTTCACAACCGGATCCCCGTCACACCCCGCAGCCATTCGGGCCTGTCGCCCGAGCCCCCTCGCCGCCCTCGACATGGGCAGCAGGAGAAGATTGCCGCCCGGGGCAGGAATCGTTATCTTCCCCTCTTCACAGGAATCCCCACAGCACAAGGACCAGGACATGCCGACCCTCGCCAGCATACATCTCTACCCCATCAAATCGACGGCAGGCATGCCGCTGGAGCGCGCCCGGGTAACCCAGGAGGGACTTGCCGGGGATCGCCGCTACATGGTGGTCAAACCGGATGGCACCTTTATCACCGCCCGCACCCATCCCCAGTTGCAGCAGGTGGTGGCCACCCCCGTCGAGGGGGGGCTGCAACTGCGCTATCCGGGTCTGCCCCCCCTTGCCCTCATGGAGGCGGCGTTCAGTCGCGCCCCTCAGCACACCGGTGTCTGGGGGGATCGCTTTACCGCCCTGCACACCGGGCCCGACGCCGATGAGTGGCTGAGCCGGGTGGCGAGGGAGCCGGTGCGCCTGCTCTGGCTCGGGGAGGCATCCGATCGTTTTCGGGAGAAGACCGGCACCCGGGTGAGCTTTGCGGACGGCTACCCCTTGCTGCTCATCAGCCAGGCTTCCCTTGAGGATCTCAACCTGAGATCCGATGCCTTGCACCAGATGAGCCAGTTTCGTACCAACCTGGTGGCGAGCGGCACCCGCCCCTTCGAAGAAGATGGCTGGAAGCGGATCCGCATCGGCGAGGTGGAGTTTCGGGTGGACAAGCCGTGCAGCCGCTGCATCATGACCACGGTGGAGGCAGGCACGGAGCGCTTCAATGCCCTGAAAGAGCCGCTGGCCACCCTCACCCGCTACCGCCGTGGCGAAGATGGTGAGGTCTATTTCGGCCAGAATCTGGTGGCCCTGAACGAGGGGTGGATTGAGGCGGGCAGCGAGATCGAGGTGCTGGAGCGGGCCCGGGCGCCGGTCTACCCCAACGCGGCCCCGAAAAAGCGGGAGCTGGTGTGCGTCGCCCGGGAACCCCTGGCCCGGGATCTGGAAACCTTCTGGTTCGAGGCCGCCGACGGCGAGCCCCTGCCCGACTACCTGCCTGGCCAGCACCTGCCCATCAGCCTCGATATCAAAAACACACGGGTTCAACGCCGCTACACCCTGAGCTCCACGCCGGAGCGGCCCGAGCGTTACAGCATCAGCGTCAAGAAGCTGGCCGATGGCCACCTCTCCCCCTGGCTGCACCATGAGCTGCGCGTGGGCGATCACCTGCTGGCCGCCCCCCCGGCCGGCGAGTTTCACTTAGGGTCCGAGCGCAGGCTGCTGCTGCTCTCGGCAGGATCCGGTGTCACCCCCATGCTCTCCATTGCCCGCACTCTGGCACTACGGGGAGAGCTCGGTGACGTCCACTTCATGCACCTGTGTCGCAGCGAGGCGGATATTCCTGCCGCCAGCGAGCTGCACGCCATGGCGCAGCAGGGAATGACCCTCACCCTGATCCTGAGCCAGCCTGACAAACACTGGCAGGGACTCAGCGGCCGTCTGAATGACGATCATCTGGGCCGGATCCGGGGTTTGCAGGAGCGGGAGGTGTTCATCTGCGGCCCCCACGGCTTTATGGCCGATTCAGCCAACCGGTTGAGCGCCCTCGGCGTACCGGCCGGGCGCATCCGCCAGGAGAGCTTTGGCGGGGCCCTGCTCTCGGTGGCCCGCCCCCATCAGGCGGTGCAACTGCGTATCGGCGAGCGGGAGTTTGCTGGCAACAACCAGGGCACCGTGCTGGATCAGGCCAACAAGCAGGGGGTAGAGCTGCCCTGGAGCTGCCGTGCCGGCATCTGCGGCAGTTGCAAGCAGACCCTGGTCTCGGGCGAGGTGGATCACCCCGATGCCCCCGCCATCAGCGCCGCCGAGCGTGCCGAGGGCAAGATCCTCACCTGCTGCGCCGTGCCCCTGACGGATCTGGTGATCAAATAGGGTGATCGGGGGGCAAAACCCCGTCCCCGGAATGCAAAACGGCTGCCCGAGGGCAGCCGTTTTCTTTAGATGACTGGCTATCAGCCACGCAGGGCGGCGATGCGCTGCTCGATGGGCGGGTGGCTCATGAACAGCTCGCTCATGGAGCGCTTGCCGTTGATGCCGAACGCCATCATGGAACCCTCCATCTGCGGCTCGGCACCGCGGGCAAGACGCTGGAGCGCGGCAATCATCTTGTCGCGGCCGGCCAGCTTGGCAGCACCGGCGTCGGCACGGAACTCGCGCTGACGGCTGAACCACATGACGATGATGGAGGCGAGCACGCCGAACACCATCTCCAGCACGAACACGGTGATCATGTAGGCGAAACCGCCGGTGCTGCTGCTCTCTTCCTCGTTGTTGGAGCTGAAGAAGTTGCTGATGACGCCGGCCACGATGCGGGCGAAGAACATCACGAAGGTGTTCACCACCCCCTGGATCAGGGTCAGGGTCACCATGTCGCCGTTGGCCACGTGGCTCACCTCGTGGGCCAGCACGGCTTCCGCCTCGTCGCGGCTCATGCTGTAGAGCAGACCGGAGGAGACGGCGACGAGGGAGTCGTCACGGCGGGCACCGGTGGCAAAGGCGTTCATCTCGGGGGAGTCGTAGATCCCCACTTCCGGCATCTTGATGCCAGCCTCACGGGCCTGACGGGCAACAGTGCTCACCAGCCAGTGCTCGGTCTCGTTGCGGGGCTGCTCGATGACCTGGACGCCATAGCTGCGCTTGGCCATCCACTTGGACATCAGCAAGGAGATAAAGGAACCCCCAAAACCGAACACGGCACAGAACACCAACAGACCGGAAATGCTGGACTTGTTGATCCCCAGAACCGAGAACAGGATATTGAGTACCACCCCCAGCACCAGCATGACGGCCAGGTTGGTCACCAGGAATAGCATAATTCGCTTCATATTGACTCCTTGTGAGATATGGATGCATGGTTCTGGGCGCCCCAGGGGCGACCGATGCCACACTTGCCCCAGATAATAGACAGACTCGATGAATGTTTGCTGAATGTCTGGCCTCAGAGCAAGGGCGACACATCGAGACAGTGGTGCAAATCCACCTCATTCACCGCGTCCACGAAGGGGAGCTCCCCCAGAAATGGGGCCGGCAACATGGCTTTCAAGGTGTCCAGGTTCTCCTCGTAGCGGCTCATGTGCGGATCCACCCGGTTGATGACCCAGCCCGCCAGGGTCAACCCCTGCTGGCGAATGGCGCTGACGGTGAGCAGGGCATGGTTGAGGCAGCCCAGCCTGGCCCCCACCACCAGGATCACCGGCAGCCGCTCCTGGGCGACCCACTCCGAGAGCAGACGCTGATGATCCAGCGGCAGGAACCAGCCCCCCGCCCCTTCGACAATGACGAGATCGGCCCCAGCTCCCTCAATCTCCCGCAAGCCGGCGGACAGCCCCTCGAAGGGGATGCTCACCCCCCGCTCACGGGCGGCGATATGGGGGGCGATGGGCGGCTCGAAGGCATAGGGATTGACCTGCTCGTAGGGCAGCGCAACCGTGGCCGCCTGCTGCAACAGCAAGGCATCCAGATTGCGAAGCCCCTCCGGGGTGCGGGTGCAGCCCGCCGACACCGGTTTGTACCCGGCGCAGCGAATGCCTCTGGCGGCAAGCGCCAGCAACAGGGTGCGGGCCACCAGGGTCTTGCCCACGTCGGTGTCCGTACCCGTGATGAAATAGGATGTCCCCATGATGATTCCTCGATGCAGTGCAGGGGCGCAGAGGCGCCCCGATATCCATGGTGAAAGGCAGGCGCGCGTCCTGCCGCTGAAGGGGTGGGTGCGCCGGGTCTTTTTGTGTCAGCGCCGCACCAGGCGCCCGAGGCAGACCTCGTAGCTGGCGGCCAGCAGGCCGTCCGGTTGACGGTGGCGCTCGTAGGCCTCCCCCAGTCGCACCAGGCGCTGGCGATGACCCAGGCCCGCAGACCGCTCGTCGTTGACCTGGCTCGCACCTATCCCCTTGAGGTCGCGCAGCAGTCCACTGAGCGCCGGGTAGGCGAGGGACCAGGTCAGCGGGCAGAGTGCCGGGGCCTCGAAGCCCCCGTCACGGGCCGCCTGCTGCAACTGGGGCAACGTCAGGAAGCGATTGACATGGTCACGACCATCCACGGCCCGCCAGGCCTCCCGCAGTTGCCACAGTGACCCCGAAAGCAGGGTCGAGAAGAAGACCTGGCCACCGGGTTTGAGCACCCGGTTGAGCTCGGCAAAGGCCTGGGCCGGCCGCTCGCACCACTGCAGGGCCAGGCTGGAGAAGACCCAGTCCAGGCTCTGGTCGGCAAAGGGCAGCCCCTCCGCATCGCCGCACACCAGGCGGGCTCCGCTGCCGCGAAGGGCCGCCTGGGCCAGCATGCCGGGTGCGAGATCCAGCCCGGTCAGCGTCTCGCAGCGCGGCGCCAGGGCAGGCAGGAAGAAACCGGTACCGCAACCCAGATCCAGCCCGGCCCCTGAGCGCACCTCTTTCACGCCCCCCTCGTCCATGCGCGCCAGCAGCGACTGCCCCACCTCCTGCTGGAAGCGGGCGTGGGCGTCGTAGTGGCGGGCCGCCGCTCCGAAGCGGCGGGCGAGCTGTGCCTTGTCCACCGACTGGAAACGCTCATGCACCATGGGCGCCCCCTCTCTCTTCAGTGGATGGACGGGGCCCCAGGGCCTCGAGCAGGCGATCCACGTCATCTTCGCCATGGGCGGCGCACAGGGTGATGCGAAGGCGCGCCGTGCCGACCGGCACCGTGGGCGGGCGGATGGCGCCAGCCCAGACACCGCACTCCCGCAGCCGCTCGGCCAGTTGCAGGGCAGCGACGCTCTCCCCCACCAGCAACGGCTGGATGGGGGTATCACTTGCCCCAAGCCGCCAGCCGAGCGCCTGCGCCCCCTGCCGGAACCGGGCGACAAGGCGAGCCAGGTGGGCACGGGCCTCGTCGGCTACGCGTACCAGTTCGATGCTCTGGCGCACGGCGCACGCCTGGGCGGGGGGCATATGGGTGCTGTAGACATAGTGGCGGGAAAAATTGACCAGGTACTCCACCAGCTCGCGACTGCCCCCCACAAAGGCGCCGGCCACCCCGAGCGCCTTGCCGAAGGTCCCCATCTGGATGTGTACGCTGGCCGGGTTCACCCCCTGGGCCGCCAGGGTGCCGCGCCCCTCGGCACCCAGCACGCCGAGGCCGTGAGCATCGTCAATCATCAGCCAGTTGCCGCTTCGGGATGCGAGTGTTGCCAGCTCAGCCCAGGGGGCCTGATCCCCGTCCATGCTGAAGACCCCTTCCGAGACGATCAGGCCCCGGTTTGGCTCAAGCAGCCGCTCAAGGGCCGCCATGTCGTTGTGGCCGAAGCGCTTCATCTTGCAGGGGAGCTGGCTCCCCATCTCCTGCAGGGAGGCGTGGTTGAGCTTGTCCTGCCACAGCAGGTGATCCTTGCCGAGCAGGGCCTTGAGCACCGCCTGATTGGCGGAGAAGCCACAGTTGAACAGCAGCACCGCCTCCACGCCGAGCCAGTCGGCAAGCGTCTCTTCCAGCTGCTGGTGAGCGCGGCTGTAACCCGTCACCAGGGGCGAGGCGCCTGCCCCTGCGCCATATTGCGCCACCCCCGCCGTGAAGGCGGCCTTGATGGCGGGGTGACCCGCAAGGCCCAGGTAGTCGTTGCCAGAGACGTTGAGGTAATCACGCCCCCCGACCCGGATCCGCCCACCGCTCGCCACATCCACCGGGGTGCGTCGGCGCAGCAGGGTGGCCTGTTCACGCTCGGCCAGCGCCTCCCCCAGGGCAAAGGGGCCGGTAACAACGGGCGTCATCATGGACGGAGGACATCTGCGCGGGAACGGGTGGCATCGTAGAAGAGTTCGCTCGGCTCGCTCTGGCGGTTCACCTCGGCCAGCAGCTCCTCCTCTTGAACCTGATCCGGCTTCTGGGCCCGCTGGGCGGGGCGAATGCCAAGGCGCTTGAAGAGCTGCATGTCGCTGTTCTCGTCCGGATTGGGGGTGGTCAGCAGCTTGCAGCCGTAGAAGATGGAGTTGGCCCCGGCCATAAAGCACATGGCCTGCATCTGCTCGTTCATCTTCTCCCGCCCGGCGGAGAGGCGCACGTGGGAGGCCGGCATCATGATGCGCGCCACGGCGATGGTGCGGATAAATTCGAACGGGTCCAGGTTCTCCTGGTTCTCCAGGGGCGTCCCCTTCACCTTGACCAGCATGTTGATGGGCACGCTCTCCGGGTGGCGCGGCAGATTGGCCAGCGCCATCAAGAGGCCCGCACGGTCTTTCGCCTGCTCCCCCATGCCGACGATGCCGCCGGAGCAGACCTTCATGCCGGCGCCGCGCACATGCTCCAGGGTGTCGAGCCTGTCCTGATAGGTGCGGGTGGTGATGATGTCGCCGTAGAACTCCGGCGAGGTGTCGAGGTTGTGGTTGTAGTAATCGAGCCCCGCCGCCCCGAGACGCGCCGCCTGATCGGCGGTCAGCATCCCGAGCGTCATGCAGGTCTCCATGCCGAGCCCGCGCACCTCTTCAATCATGCGCAGGATGTAGGGCATGTCCTTCTCTTTCGGGTTGCGCCAGGCCGCCCCCATGCAGAAGCGGGACGAGCCGTTGGCCTTGGCCTCCCGGGCCCGCTCCAGCACTTTTTCCACCTCCATCAGCCGCTCGGTCTCGAGCCCGGTGTGGTAGCGAGCGCTCTGGGGACAATATTTGCAATCTTCCGGGCAGGCCCCGGTCTTGATGGAGAGCAGGGTGCTTACCTGCACCTCGTTCGGGTCGAAATGGGCACGGTGCACCGTCTGGGCCTGGAACAGCAGATCGTTGAATGGCAGGGCAAAGAGATCCTGAACCTCGGACAGGGTCCAGTCGTGACGAAGGGCGTGGGCACCCGCGGTGAGAGCATTCATACATGGCTTCCGGTTGTTATTGGTGGGATCCTGCGCCGCGCTCAAGAGAGCGTTCGCCGCAAGACCCGCCAGCTGGACAGCGCGACGCCAGGGCGTGCGCGAAGCCAAGTGGCTGAAATTGTTGGCTAGTGTAGAGAGCACGCGTAGACTGTCAACACCGACCAGATCAAATCAATTGACAATAGAACGCAAAATGACCAACCAAGAATTCGACCTGCACCACGTCTGGCACCCCTATACCTCCCTCACCCATCCCCTGCCCTGCTATGAAGTGGCCAGCGCCAAAGGGGTGACCCTCACCCTGACGGACGGGCGCGAGCTGGTGGATGGCATGAGCTCCTGGTGGGCCTGCGTTCACGGCTATCAGGTGCCGGAACTGGACGCGGCCGCCACCGCCCAGCTCGGCAAGATGTCCCACGTGATGTTTGGCGGCCTGACCCATGCCCCGGCGGTCGAGCTCTGCCGCAAACTGGTGGAGATCACCCCGAAGGGGCTGGATCGGGTCTTTCTGGCGGATTCCGGCTCGGTGGCGGTGGAGGTGGCCCTCAAGATGGCCCAGCAGTACTGGCATGCCAAAGGGACGCCCCGCGCCAAATTCGTTGCCCTTCGGGGCGGCTATCACGGCGACACCTTCGGCGCCATGAGCGTGTGCGACCCGGATGGCGGCATGCACGAGCTCTACCAGGGCTTCCTGCCCGAACACCATTTCGTCGAAGCGCCAAGCTGCCGCTTCCACGCTCAGTGGGACGAGCAGAGCGTGGTGGAGCTGGCCACCCTGGTGGCGGATCATCACGAGGAAATCGCCGCCATCGTGCTCGAACCCATCGTCCAGGGGGCGGGCGGCATGCGCTTCTACCACCCCCGCTACCTGCAGTGGGTGCGCGCCCTGTGCGACGAATTCGGCCTGCTGCTGATTGCCGACGAGATAGCCACCGGCTTTGGCCGCACCGGCCAGCTCTTTGCCTGCGACTGGGCCGGCATCAGCCCCGACATCATGTGCCTGGGCAAGGCGCTCACCGGCGGCTATCTGACGCTGTCGGCCACGCTCACGACCGAACATGTGGCTCGCACCGTGTGTGACGGCAAGGCAGGCGTCTTCATGCACGGCCCCACCTTCATGGGCAACCCGCTTGCCTGCGCGGTAGCCAACGCCTCCATCGAGTTGCTGCTCGCCTCCCCGTGGCAGGCGCGGGTGCAAGCCATCGAACACCAACTCAAAACCGAACTGGTGGAACTGACCCTGCACCCGGCGGTGGCGGATGTGCGGGTGCTCGGCGCCATCGGGGTGGTGGAGATGAAGGAGCGGGTGGACGTGGCGCGCATCCAGCGCAAGTTCGTGGAGCTGGGCGCCTGGATCCGTCCCTTTGGCAAGCTCATCTACCTAATGCCCCCCTTCGTCATCACCCCCGAGGAGCTGCGGGTATTGACCGGCGCCATCCACGAGGCCATCACCATCGGCGAATATTGAGTCCGGATGAACGGGCCCTGCATGAGAACGCAGGGCCTTTCGGCGCTTTTTCATCAGAATGTGAGCAAGACACCAAAACCCGTCCGGCGAGGAGAGTAGACTGCGCGGGTTTTACCCAACAGATGTACCAGCCCCATGCGCCTCTCCATTGCTGCCAAGATCAACTTCTTCCTGCTCTTCATCTTCTCCATGGTGTTGGTGTTTTCCGCGGCCTATCAGGCGGTGCGCGAGCGTGACCTCATCCTGACCCTCATCAAGGAGCAGAGCCGCGAGCAGACCGAGGCCTACTTCGACGGCCTCAACATGCTGATGCTGACCGGCAAGATGGACGCCCGCGACACCCTGCGCGCCAAGTTTCTCCATCACGCCCACGTGGAAGATGCCCGCATCGTGCGCGGGGCGGCGGTCAACAAGCAGTACGGGCCGGGCCGTGACGTCGAGGCCCCGAAGGACAGGTACGATGCCCTGGCGCTGGCGGGCAAGGGGAGCCTGGAGGTAGAGCATGACGGCATGCACAGCCGGCTGGTGGTGACCCGCCCGCTGCTGGCCAGAAAGGATTTTCGCGGTACCGACTGCACCAGCTGCCACCAGGTGCCGGAAAACACCGTGCTGGGGGCGGTGCGTTTTGACTACTCCCTCGACACCCTGTTTACCCGGGTGGAGCAGAACATCCTCACCTCGGCCCTGAGCCTCACCCTCATCTTCGGGCTGGGACTCCTGCTCACCCTCTGGGTCATCCGCACCTGGATAGTCCGCCCCCTCAACCAGCTGACCCGCTCCATGGAGGAGGCCACCGATCGCAACGACTTCGGCCACAGGCTGGAGGGGGATGAAGGGGACGAGATTGGCCGGGTGGCGCTCGCCTACAACCAGATGCTCGACAGCGTGGAGCGCCAGATAGGCAAGCGCCCCGCCTCTCAGGGGCTGGATGACGGCGACGGCCCTCAGCCCCGGTAGTAAAGCAGCAGGCAGGCCACCAGGATCAGCAGCAGGATGAAGAGATTGACGTGGCGGGCATCTTCCTGCCGACGGCTGCGGCCACGGGCCAGCACCAGCACCACCAGGGTCAGCAGGCAGCAACCCCAGAGCCCGCGCTCCAGCCAGGGGGTAAGCAGGGGGTCCCAGCTCTGGCGCACCTTGACGCCCCCATAGACCAGAAAGCCGTAAGCCACCTCTGGCCGGGCGAAGTGATAGAGGGAGAGCAGGGCGACAAAGCCGCCCCAGCAGAGGATCACCAGCCCCTGCAACACCCGTATCCAGCCATCCGGCCCCCGCCTGCGCTCCTTCACCCTCACCCCCGTCCAGCCGCCATGATCCATGCACTATGCATGGGGAAATCCCCGCAAGGGTCCGACATTTTTGCTTGTTTATCAAACCTGCGCGGGTAAGATGAACGGCTTAGTCTGCCATGGTGGGCCAACTGCGCCCGGGCCAGACCCCTAGTGTTGCAAATAGCGCTGCAAGAACAAGCTGGAGACAATATTTCGATGACGCACGCATCCGTAGTTGATGTGCTGGCCGGTAAGTATTCGGTCGGCACCACCCTGACTGTGAAAGGGTGGATCCGGACCCGCCGCGATTCCAAGGCGGGGATCTCATTTTTGGCCGTTTCCGATGGCTCCTGCTTCCATCCGGTGCAGGCCGTCGCCCCCAATACCCTGGCCAATTACGAGAATGAAGTGCAACGTCTGACCACAGCTTGCTCCGTCGAAGTGACCGGCACCGTGGTCGAGTCCCAGGGCAGCGGCCAAGCGTTCGAACTGCAGGCCACCGAGGTCAAGGTGGTGGGCTGGGTCGAAGATCCGGACACCTACCCCATGTCTGCCAAGCGCCACAGCATCGAGTACCTGCGCGAGCAGGGCCACCTGCGTGCCCGCACCAACATCGTCGGTGCCGTGACCCGGGTGCGCAACTGCCTCTCCCAGGCCATTCACCGCTTCTTCCACGAACAGGGCTACCTCTGGATCGCGGCGCCCCTCATCACCGCCTCCGACACTGAAGGGGCCGGCGAGATGTTCCGCGTCTCCACCCTGGACATGGAAAACCTGCCGCGCACCCCCGAAGGCAAGGTGGACTACGACAAGGACTTCTTCGGCAAGGAGACCTTCCTGACCGTGTCCGGCCAGCTGAACGTCGAAACCTACGCCTGCGCCCTGTCCAAGGTCTACACCTTCGGCCCGACCTTCCGCGCCGAAAACTCCAACACCAGCCGCCACCTGGCCGAGTTCTGGATGGTGGAGCCGGAAGTGGCCTTCGCCGATCTGGAAGACAACGCCGCCCTGGCCGAAGCCATGCTGAAGTACGTCTTCAACGCCGTGCTGACCGAGCGCCGCGACGATCTGGAGTTCTTCGCCCAGCACGTGGACAAGGACGCCATCGGCCGTCTGGAGCGCTTCGTCGCCTCCGACTTCGCCCAGATTGACTACACCGACGCCATCGACGTGCTCCAAAACTGCGGCAAGAGCTTCGAGTTCCCGGTCTCCTGGGGCATCGACCTCTCCTCCGAGCACGAGCGCTACCTGGCCGAGGAGCACTTCAAGTCCCCGGTGGTGGTGAAGAACTACCCGAAGGACATCAAGGCCTTCTACATGCGCCTCAACGACGACGGCAAGACCGTTGCCGCCATGGACGTACTGGCCCCGGGGATCGGCGAGATCATCGGCGGCTCCCAGCGTGAAGAGCGCCTCGAGGTGCTGGATGCCCGTCTGGCCGAGATGGGCCTGAACAAGGAAGACTACTGGTGGTACCGCGATCTGCGTCGCTATGGCACCGTGCCCCACTCCGGCTTCGGTCTGGGCTTCGAGCGCCTGGTGGTCTACGTGACCGGCATGGGCAACGTGCGCGACGTGATCCCCTTCCCCCGTACTCCCCGCACCGCCGAGTTCTAAGGCGACCCGCCTACTCGCACCGTGCAAAAGCCGACCCCCAGGGTCGGCTTTTTTTATGCCCGCCTCGCTCTTCCCGCACCTGTCATTTCCGCCTTTTGCATTCCAAACCCTGTGCTCTCCCCCATCTTTCCCGTCATTTATCTGGTGTGCGCCAGGAGGCGGTCCCCTGTTCAAGGGCTGAACCGTAGTTTTTATGCACTTAAATCGGAAAAAAGCCGGTTGTTGAAGCAACGCAATTTTTTACCCCTTTAGGGGTGACAAAATGTCCATTAACCCTTCAGGGGTAATTGATGACAGCGGATCCCGGGCAGCTGGCCGATGGGGACATGGATAAATACACGAGGTAATGGAATGATCTTGATGGAATTTTTGGTGGTACTCGGCTGCTTGCTGCTGGGTACCCGCTTCGGGGGCATGGGGCTGGGTCTTATCAGCGGTATCGGTCTGTTCCTGCTGACCTTCGTCTTCGGCCTGGTGCCGGGCGAGCCGCCGGTGCAGGTGATGCTGACCATACTGGCGGTCATTGGCTGCGCCGCCACCCTGCAGACCGCCGGCGGTCTCAACCTGATGATGCAGGTGGCCGAGCGTCTGCTGCGCCGCCACCCCCAGTACATCACCCTGCTGGCGCCGCTCACGACCTGGACCCTCACCTTCCTGTGCGGCACCGGCCACGTGGTCTACACCATGTTCCCCATCATCGCCGACATCGCGCTGCAAAAGAACATCCGTCCGGAGCGCCCCATGGCAGTGGCGTCCGTTGCCTCCCAGATGGCCATCTGCGCCTCGCCGGTCTCGGTGGCCGTGGTCTCCATGGTCTCCATCCTGGCGGCGGCTCACGGCGTGGGTCAGGCTTACGGTCTGCTCGACATCCTGATGGTGGCCATCCCCTCCTCGCTCACGGGTGTCATGATGGCGGCCCTGTGGAGCCTGCGCCGCGGCAAGGATCTGGACAAGGACGAGGAGTTCCAGGCCAAGATCAAGGAACCTGCCCAGCGCGACTTCATCTACGGCGGTGGTGAAACCCTGCTCAACACCAAGTTCCCGAAAGAGGCCTACTGGTCCACCTGGATCTTCTTCGCCGCCATCGCTGCCGTGGTGCTGCTGGGGGCCGATGAGGCGCTGCGCCCCGTCTTCACCATCAAGGAGAAGACGGGCCCCCTCTCCATGAACCTGGTGATCCAGATGATGATGCTGATCGCCGGCGCCATCATCCTGATGCGCTGCAAGGTCAAGCCGGGGGAGATCGCCAACGGCGCCGTCTTCAAGGCGGGCATGGTCGCCATCTTCTCCGTGTTCGGGGTCGCCTGGATGAGTGAAACCTTCTTCCAGGCCCACATGCCGCTGCTCAAGGAGACCCTGGCCCACGTGGTACAGGCCCAGCCCTGGACCTACGCCCTGGTGCTCTTCCTCATCTCCAAGCTGGTGAACAGCCAGGCCGCGGCGCTCACCGCCATCGCCCCCATGGGGCTGGCGCTGGGGGTCGAACCCAAACTGCTCATCGCCTTCCTGCCGGCGAGCTACGGCTACTTCGTGCTGCCGACCTACCCGAGCGATCTCGCCTGCATCGGCTTCGACCGCTCCGGCACCACCCGCATCGGCAAGTTCATCATCAACCACAGCTTCATCATTCCGGGCCTCATCGGGGTGGTGACCTCCTGTACCCTGGGCTTCATCCTGACCAGCATCCTGCTGTAACAGGCATCCGGTGCGAGCGGCTCCCCCGTGGGAGCCGCTTTTTTATCCCCGCATCCCCGGCCCGCGCTTTGCCATCGCCCCCCACTCTGGGTAGCATGAGCCCTCTTTTTTTCAGCGGAAATCCCCCATGTCTCGCGTCATCCTGCTCTGGAGCGGCGGCAAAGATGCCATGCAGGCCCTCTGCCACGCCCGGGAGGCGGGCCATCAGGTGGTGGCCCTGGTCACCTTTGCCCCGCCAGCGCCCCGCTTTCTCGCCCATCCTCTGTCACAGGTTCGCCGTCAGGCGGCGGCCCTCGCACTGCCCCATCGGCTGGTCACCATCGAGGCGCCCTTCGATCTCGGTTATGAGCGGGCCCTGGCGGCATTGAAAGAGGAGTGGCAACTCGATGGGGTCGTCACCGGCGACATCGACAGCGTGGGGGGCGCACCGAACTGGATCCGCGAGCGCTGTCGCCCCCTGGGGCTCACCGTCCACACCCCGCTCTGGCAGCAACCCCGCGAGGCGTTGCTGGCGGACATGCTGGCCCGCGGCATCGTCTCCCACCTCTCCTGCGTCGATACCCGGGTACTGGCCCCCGAATGGGTGGGGCGCAGGCTCGATGCGACCACCCTGGCCGAATTGCAGCAACTGGCGGCAACCCGGGGCTTAGATGCCTGCGGCGAGCAGGGGGAGTACCACACCATGGTGACCGACGGCCCCGGGTTTGCGGCGCCGCTGACGCTCGGCCACTGGCAGGTGGCGCGCCAGGAGCACCTCGCCTATCTGCAGGAGGACGAGGAATGACCTCTCACGATGGCGACACATAAAAAACGGGAGGCACTGGCCTCCCGTTTTGCTTGTCTATGACGCCGGCCTATCTGGCCAGCTTGCCCAGCACCCGCTTAAGCAGGCGGATGCGCGGCTCGATGCTCTCCAGCAGCAGGAATTCCGCCTCCGAGTGGAAGCCGCCCCCCATGGGGCCGAAGCCATCGAGGGACGGCACGCCTGCGGCGGCGGTGAAGTTGGCATCCGAGCCGCCCCCCGCCTCCAGCCAGTTGAAGGGGACGCCCTCCTCCCTGCCTGCCGCCTCCACCAGTGCCATCAGGGCCTCGGTGTCGCCGCTCGGGCGCATCGCCGGCTTGAAGCTCTGGCGCGCCACCTCGACCCGGCAACCGGCGAGGAAGGGGTTGTTGGCCATGAAGGTGAGCCGGTCGTGCACCGCCTGCGCCTCTTCGTTGCACCAGAAGCGCAAATCCACGATCGCCTCGGCAAAGTCGGGCACCACGTTGACGCCGGTACCGCCCTGCACCACCCCCACGTTCATGGTGGTGCCGGTCTCCATGTTGACCTGCTGGTTGATGGCGAGCACCCAGTGGGCCAGCTCCGTGATGGCGGAGACCCCTTGTGCCAGGGCCGAGCCTGTATGGGAGGCTTTGCCGTGGAAGGTGATGCGGTACTTGGCATTGCCCTTGCGGGCGCTGATGAGATCCCCGCTCGGGCGGGCCGCCTCGGCCACCAGCACGCAGCCGCTCTGTTTGGCTTTTTTCACCAGCCATTCTTTGGACCAGGGGGAACCAATCTCCTCGTCGCAGTTGCAGCAAACCAGCACCTTGAGCCTGGCCAGCACGGCCGGGTCCAGCTCTTTCAAGGCATACCAGGTAGAGAGCAGGCCGCTCTTCATGTCCGAGACGCCGGGGCCAAAGGCCTGATTGCCTTCGATTTTCAGCGGTCGCTTGGCCGCCGTCCCCTCGGGGAAGACGGTGTCCATGTGGCCCACCAGCATGACGTCGTAGTGATCCGCCCCCGGGGCATTGGTTGCCTCGAGGCAGGGGCCGCACTCGGCGGCGAACTGGTGGCGGGTCACCTGCCAGCCGATGGCCTCATATTTCTCGGTCATGATATCGGCGACCCGGGCCACCCCGGCCGGGGTGCGGGTGCCGCAGTCGAGGTTGATGAGCGGGGCGAGATCCGCCAGATAGGTATCGAGGGAGAACGGGCGCGTGAGGTCGTTCATTGTCTTCTCCATGGAACAATCTGCGTAAAACACAGACTGTTTTTGCAACGATAAGAGTGGGCGGGCACTCGACGCCGCCTCGTCAACGGCGGTCGGCCAGCGTGGATCAACTGGCCGCCGCCTCTACTACACCAGAGCCTTTACATGAACAGCAGATAGTTGAGGAGCAGCGCCGTCACCAGGGCCCCCGCCATGGGCACGCTGGTGCGCTTGACCACCACGAAGGGAGAGACCTTGGCGATGCCCGCACAGGCGATGAGCACCGCCGCGATGGGGGAGACGGTGCGGCCGATGCTCGAGGCGAGCTGCATCGGCAGCAGCATGGTCACCGCCGGCACGCCAAACTTGGCTGCCACCGCGGGGGCCAGGGAGGAGAAACTGAGGAAGGCTGCGTTGCCCGAGCCCATGATGACCGCCGCCACCATGATGAGCCCCACCATCACCAGGGTCATCAGGCCGCTGCCGATGCCGGCATTGCTGGCCGAATGGAGCAGGGTGTCGATGGCGCCGATGGCCTTGAGGGATTCGGCGAAGAGCTCGGCACAGACGATGAGCGCCACCACGGGGCCGAACACCTTGCCCATGCCGTCGAGGAAGCTGGAGAGCCCCGCGAAGGCGGTGCGCACCGAGCGGGTGCGCAGCAGCTCGCACAGCATGCCGATAAAGACCGACAGCAGCATGGCCACCTCCACGCTGACGCTGATGCTGGTCACCAGGAGCTTGGAGAAGGTCATCATCAGTACGAAGGGGATGATGGGCAGCAGGCCGTACCAGGTCGGCGCGGCCACCTCGTCCGCCCCTTTTTCGTCAAGCTCGGCGTGCTCGCCGCGATGCAGGGCCGGATCCCAGCCCTCCTGGCGGTCACAGTGCCGCTGCCAGAAGAAGTGCAGCACCATGGTCACCAGCAGCATGGGGACCACCAGCCAGATCTGGTAGTCGACGAAGTAGCTGGTGGGATCCATGCCGGATTGACCGGCGGAGAAGATGGCGTTGGTCTGGGTCGGGCCGATTTCGAACGCCTGGGAGGTGGCGATGACGCCGCAGGCGGAAGCCGGGCTGATGCCGAGGTTGCGCATCACCGGGTACATGGTGACCATCAGCAGCAGGCCAAGGCCGGTGGCGGAGGTGACGAACAGGGAGACGAAGACCGCCACCAGGTAGCAGATGGCCAGCATCAGGTAGCTGGACTGGATGCCCGCCACCGGTTTGACCGCCACCCGCACCAGGGCCTGGGAGGCGCCGATATGGGACATGTAGGTGGCAAAGCCCGCCACCGCCATGATGGTGAGGCCGAGCCCCGCCGCCCGGTAGGAGAAGATCCCTTTGAACACCTCGAACAGGTCGAACAGGGCGAAGCCGGTGCTCTTGTCGGCGGGCAGAATGGGGTGCAGTCCCAGCCAGTAGGCGACGGTGAAGAGGGCCATGCCCGCCAGCGCCAGCACCGCCTGCGGGTTGTAATCCTTGATGATGCCGTAGACCACGGCGATCAGCACGAGCAAGACGAAGACGAGTTCCAAGGTGCACTCCTGACAAGATTATCGAGAAGCGCAATCTAGTGGTGGATCTCCCCTTTCCTCTTGATCACCATCAATAAAGATGGAAAAAGCAAACGATTGTAGATTTTTATTCCAAAAATAAAACTAAAAACGACATTTAACATCACAAAACTGGATCTAGAATGCTCCCCAGGGTATCCCTGACCGACAACCGCCACTTTGTTTGCGTTGGATCAACATCCCGCCGGGGTGAACTGGCCAAGATGCCCGTCGACACAGAGCGACCATTTCGCACCGGAGAGAGTTATGACAAACCAAGCCACCGCAGGCACCCCGACCTGCGACTGCAAGCTGTGGGACATCCTCGTCGAGTCTGCAAAGGAACGCACCACCATTCGTTACTCCAAACTGGCCAGGCAGGCCGGGCTGGAGCAGTGCCAGGATGAACTGCGTACCCTGCTGCAACGCATCCGCATGTATTGCACCGAAAATCACCTGCCCATTCTCTCCGCCATCGTGATGGATGACGTGGGCAAATACGCCGGCCTCTCCTCCAGCCTGCCGGATGCCCCCTGGGAGCGGGCACGGGTCTTCGATCACGAGTGGACCACCCTGCACTGAGTGCCGCCCCCTGAATCCGGAACGCGCCCATACCAGCAGGCGCGTTCTGGTTTTTGGCCCCCGCCGTCCCTTCCCCGACCCCAGCGGCCCCATCCGGCCAGGTGTGCAGCATAAGGGCCTCCCGCCCACGGTCTCCCCCTTTGATACCGCAGCGCATCCCGTCCCAGACCAGCGTGTGCTGGCGCGCGGCCCCCTCCCTTCTCCACTCGGCCTGACTGGTAAAACCAGCCCATCCGGCCATGAGCGTTGCCATGGGGAGACCACAATGCCAGAATCGGGCCCTTGCACGATTTCAGGGCCGCCGGCCCGCAGACAAAGGATCCCCCATGGCCACCACCCTCTATGGCATCAAGAACTGCGACACCATCAAGAAGGCCCGCAAGTGGCTGGAGGAGGCGGGTATCGATTACCGCTTTCATGATCACCGCGCCGACGGTCTGAGCCCGGAGCAGCTCGATCTCTGGCTCGCCAAGCTGGGCTGGGAAGCCCTGCTCAACACCCGTGGCACCACCTTCCGCGCCCTGCCGGAAGCAGAAAAACAGGGGCTCGACACCGCCAAGGCCCGTGACCTGCTGCTGGCCCACCCGGCCATGATCAAGCGCCCGCTGCTGGACCAGGACGGTACCCTGACCCTGGGCTTCAAGGCAGACCTCTATCAATCCCTCTTCTCCCGTTAACTTTTTCTGTTAAGGAACACCGATGTCGGACGTCATCACACTGGCCAAGGATCTGATCAGCCGCCCCTCCGTGACCCCCCTGGATGAAGGGTGCCAGACCCTGATGGCGGAGCGCCTCGCGCGCCTGGGGTTCGTCATCGAACCCATGGTCTTTGAGGACACCACCAACCTCTGGGCACGCCGTGGCAGCGAGGGTCCCCTCTTCTGCTTCGCCGGCCACACCGACGTGGTACCCGCCGGCCCCCTGGAGAAGTGGGACACCCCGCCATTCGAGCCGACCATCAAGGACGGCATGCTCCATGGCCGGGGCGCCGCCGACATGAAGGGGTCCCTGGCCGCCATGGTGGTGGCGACCGAGCGCTTCGTGGCCGAGCACCCGGACCACAAGGGCTCCATCGCGTTTCTCATCACCTCGGATGAAGAGGGGCCCTTCATCAACGGCACGGTACGCGTCATCGACACCCTGGAGGCACGCAACGAGAAGATCCGCTGGTGCATCGTCGGCGAACCCTCCTCCACCGCCCAGGTCGGGGACGTGGTGAAGAACGGCCGTCGCGGCTCCATCACCGGCGATCTGCTGGTGCGCGGGGTGCAGGGCCACGTCGCCTACCCCCATCTGGCGGACAACCCCATCCACAAGGCGGCCCCGGCGCTGGCGGAGCTCGCCGCCATCGAGTGGGACAAGGGCAACGCCTACTTCCCCCCCACCAGCTTCCAGATCGCCAACATCCAGGGCGGCACCGGCGCCTCCAACGTCATCCCGGGGGAGTTGCAGGTCCAGTTCAACTTCCGCTTCAGCACCGAGCTCACCGATGCGGCTATCCGCGAGCGGGTCGAGGCGCTGCTGACCCGTCACGGCCTGGACTTCGAGCTGAAGTGGACCCTCTCCGGCCAGCCCTTCCTGACGGACACCGGCGCCCTGCTGGACGCCACCGTCGCCGCCGTGGCGGCAGTGAACGGCCAGCAGCCGGCCCTGCTCACCACGGGGGGCACATCCGATGGGCGCTTCATCGCTCCCACCGGGGCGGAAGTCATCGAGCTCGGCCCGGTCAACGCCACCATCCACAAGGTGAACGAGTGCGTGAAGGCGGACGATCTGGATCTGCTGGCGGACATGTACCAAGGGGTGCTGGCACGACTGCTGGCATGAGCAGCGCTCCGGACAAGAGAGACCAGACCATGAATCAGGATCAACTGCTTGGGCTGGATGAGAGCCACCTCATCCTGGTGGGGCGCGGCCCCCATCGTCTGACCGCCGCCACCGCGGCGGCCTTCAACGACATGCAGGTGGCTGCCGCCCATGCCGGTTTCAACCTGCAGGCGGCCTCCAGCTGGCGCGGCTTCGAGCGCCAGCTCGCCATCTGGAACGGCAAGTGGCGCGGGGAGCGCCCTCTGCTGGATGCGCACAACCAGCCCCTCGATGCCCTGCAACTGGGCGAGACCGAGCGACTGCACGCCATCCTGCACTGGAGCGCCCTGCCCGGCACCAGCCGCCATCACTGGGGCACGGATCTCGACATCTACGATCCGGACTGCCTGCCCGCCGGCACCCGGCTCGCGCTGGAACCCTGGGAGTACGAGGCGGGCGGCTGGTTTGCCGATTTGCGCGAGTGGCTGGACGATCACATGAACGACTTCGGCTTCTTCCTGCCCTATGCAAAAGGGGAGCAACCGGATCAGGGGGTGGCCTACGAGCCCTGGCACCTGAGCTTCGCGCCCGAATCCGACGGGCTGGCCCTGGATCCGGTGGCGCTGGCGCTTTGTCTGGAACGGGCGGATATTGAAGGCAAGGAGTGCATCCTGGCTCATCTCGACGAGATCCTGGCCCGCTATGTCACCCCGGCACACCACGAAAGGAGATTCTGATGAGCTTGTGGTTATGGATAGGCTTGCCGCTGCTGTTTCTGCTCGGCCTGTTTCTCAACGCCATCAAGGACATGAAGCAGCTCGAGAAACAGCTGCCCAAGTACAAGGACAAGATCCGGGAGGTCAAGGACGACGAGGACGACTGACCCCCTCGCAGGAGCCCGTCGGCGCTCCTGCCCCCTTCCCGTCCACGGCATTTTTTCGCCCTCTGCCGCCCCCCTCTGCCTGCACTGAAAGCCCCATCCATTGCCCCCTTTCCCTGCGCTTTCCCGCGCGGGCACGCCACCCTCGCCCTGCTTGAAAACTGCGCAACAAACGTAAAAAACTGCAAAACAATGCACAATTAAGCCACACAAAGGGGGTCAATCTGCATATAATGTGCCTGTTTTGCAGCCCGCCATAAGGAGTTCGCCATTGGATGCCACCACCGTCAACAGTTTCTTCTTCATCGGTGCCCTGTTGGTGGGTGCCAGTGTCCTGTTGAGCGCACTCTCCTCCAGAGTCGGCATCCCCATCCTGGTCATCTTCCTCGCCGTCGGCATGCTGGCGGGTGAGGATGGTCCCGGCGGCATCCACTTCGCCGACTACTCGGTCGCCTACCTGGTGGGCAACCTGGCACTGGCCATCATTCTGCTGGACGGCGGCATGCGCACCCGGGTCTCCTCCTTTCGGGTCGCGCTCTGGCCCGCGCTCTCGCTGGCCACGGTCGGGGTGGCCATCACCACCGGCCTCACGGGCCTCGCCGCCGCCTGGCTGTTCGACCTCAACCTGATGCAGGGGATGCTCATCGGTGCCATCGTCGGCTCCACCGATGCGGCGGCGGTCTTCTCCCTGCTCGGCGGGCGCAGCCTCAACGAGCGGGTCAGCGCCACCCTGGAGATAGAATCGGGCAGCAACGATCCCATGGCGGTCTTTCTCACCGTCACCCTGATCGAGGTGCTGGCCACCGCCCAGCAGGGGCTGGATGCCGGCTTCCTGCTACTGCAACTCGTCAAGCAGTTCGGGCTGGGCGCTGGCATCGGCCTTGCGGGGGGCTGGCTGCTGTGGAAGCTCATCAACAGTGCCAAGCTCGCCCCCGGTCTCTATCCCCTGCTCACGGTGAGCGGCGGCCTGCTCATCTTCGCCCTCACCACGGCGGTGGGGGGCAGCGGCATCCTCGCCATCTACCTCACCGGCCTGCTGCTCGGCAACCTCTCCCTGCGCAGCCGCAGCACCACCCTCTCCGTGCTGGACGGCCTGACCTGGCTCAGCCAGATCGGCATGTTCCTGGTGCTGGGGCTGCTCGCCTCGCCCCACAAGCTGCTGCCCATCGCCCTGCCGGCGCTGGCCCTGGCCATGTGGATGATCCTGTTTGCCCGTCCGGTGTCGGTCTGGATTGGACTGCTGCCGTTCAAGAACTTCGCGCCGCGCGAGCGCTGGTTCATCTCCTGGGTGGGGCTGCGCGGCGCCGTGCCCATCATCCTGGCGGTCTTCCCCATGATGGCGGGGCTGCCCAATGCCCAGCTCTACTTCAATGTCGCCTTCTTCGTGGTGCTGGTTTCGCTCATCCTGCAGGGCAGCTCGCTGCCGTTGGCATCAAAGCTGGCGCGAGTGGAGGTGCCCGCACCGCCCTCTCCCATCAACCGCTCTGGGCTGGAAATCGATCTCGACAGCCAGTGGGAGACCTTCGTCTATCGCCTGAGCGCCGAGAAGTGGTGCATCGGCTCCCCCTTGCGGGAGCTGCGCATGCCTCAGGGCACCCGCATCTGCGCCCTGTTCCGCGGCCAGGAGCTGCTCCACCCCTCGGGCAGTACCTGCCTGCAATCCGATGACATCCTCTGCGTCATCGGCCACGAGCACGACCTGCCCGCCCTCGGTCAGCTCTTCAGCCAGGCGCCGGAGCAGGATCTGGGCCCGCGCTTCTTCGGTGACTTCCTGCTGGAGGCCAACGCCAGGCTGGTGGATCTCGCCCCGCTCTACGGGCTGGATGTGAGCGAGGTGGCGGATCAGAGCCTCGGCGATTTTATTGCCCATCAGTTGGGCGATAATCTGGTGGTCGGTGACCATGTCGCCTGGCAGGGACTGCTCTGGACGGTGGCGGAAATGGAAGAGGGTGAACCCCGCAAGATAGGGGTGCGCTTCCTGGAAGAAGACCCCGTCTAGGCGCCGGCCATCGTAGCCCGCATTTGTGTGAGAAGGGAGTGAACCATGCCTTATCAAACCCTGTTGTCCGGTCTGTATCCTCCCTCGCCCAAGCTGGGCCTCATCGAGGGTTTCTTTGGCAAGGGCTGGAGCTGGGAAGCCCGTGCCCGCTACGCCCAGTGGCTGCCCCGCCACGGCTATGGCTTCTACCTCTACGCCCCCAAGGAAGACGGCTACCTGCGCAAGCACTGGGCCACCCCCTGGCCCGCCGACCAGCTTGAAGCCCTGTGCCAGCTCGCCCGCCAGTGCCGGGAGAACGGTCTGGCCTTCGGGGTGGGCCTGAGCCCCATGGGGGCCCATCACGACTATGCCCGCCAGCGACCCGCCCTGCTGGAGAAGGTGAGGCTCATCGAAGAGGTGCTCAAGCCCGATATCCTGGCGATCCTGTTTGACGACATGAAGGGGGACACCCCGGATCTCGCCCACTGGCAGCTCACCATCGCCCACGACATCGCGGCCCACACCGATGCAGGCCGCCTGCTGTTCTGCCCCAGCTACTACAGCACGGATCCGGTGCTGGAGAAGGTGTTCGGTGCCATGCCCCCCCACTATCTGCAGGATCTGGGTCAGGGGCTCGACAAGCGCATCGATGTCTTCTGGACCGGCCCCAAAGTCTGCTCCACCGAGTATCCGGCTGCCCACCTCAAACAGGCCGCCGACTGGCTCCATCGCAAGCCCTTCCTGTGGGACAACTATCCGGTCAATGACGGCAGCAAGGCGAGCAGCTTCCTGCACCTGCGCGCCTTCGAAAACCGTCCGGCAGAGCTGGCGGATCTCGTGAGCGGCCATGCGGTCAATCCCATGAAGCAGGCGGCCCTCTCGGCCCTGCCGCTCGCCACCCTGCCCATGAGCTACAAGCTCGGCAAGCAGTACGATCCTGACAAGGCGCTGCACGCCTCCCTCAACGCCACCTGCGGGCCGCAGATCTCCGCCATGATCCAGGCAGACCTGCCGCTCTTCCAGGACATCGGTCTGGCCCAGCTCACCCCCGAGCAGGTCATCCATCTCAAGAGCCGCTACCTGCCGTTCCAGGATCAGGCCTGCGTGAACGAGATCCTGCGCTGGCTGGCCGGGGAGTACGTGTTCGATCCGGACTGCCTGACCGACTGACCTCATGAGTCCATGAAAAGTGGGTTCATGAAAAAACGGGCCCATGTAAAAGGCCACCTCCCGGGCAGGGAGGTGGCCTTTTTGCATGATGTCTCTTCAGGTGCCCCATGGCGTCACATAGGGCGGCAGATTGAGCGGGTGTTTAGCCGAAGGCCAGCCAGACCCCGACAAACAGCATGAGAGAGCCCGCGATCCGGTTCATCAGAGTGACATTGCCGCTCTTGGCGAGGAAATGGCGCAAGGTGCGGCCACCGCTGGCATAGAGCATCAGGCAGGAGAACTCGATGACCAGGATGAGCGCGACCAGGGCCCCTATCTGGGGTGCCATCGGCTTGGCCGCATTGATGAAGGGGGGCAGCAGGGAGACCATGAAGGCCCACCCCTTGGGGTTGGCGATGGCGGTCACGAAACCCTGTACGGCCAGTCCCATGGGGCTGGTCTGCTGACCCGCCGAGAGATCCGCCGGGATGGCCATCTTGCCCTTGGCCTGCCACATCTGGATGCCGAGCCAGACCAGGTAGGCGCCACCGACATATTTGAATGCAGAGAACAGGGCCGGGTAGTTGAGCATGACTGCCGCCACCCCGACCACCGACAGCACGGAGACCAGGCCGACGCCGACAAGCTCCCCCCACATCATGTGCAGGGTACGGCGCACCCCCAGACTCATGCCCAGGGTCATCGCCAGGGTCATGCACATACCGGGTGTTACTGAGACAAAAAAGAACGTGGGAATAAAGAGCGCCAAGATGGCGGGATCAATCCAGTCGGACACACTACACCTCCAGGGTAACAAGCAGACGATCTTGCCTATCACACTCTTTTAACACAAGAAAAACCTTTTCATTCAGCAAGAATTCAGCATTAAAAACCCTGTGACAAGGATTGTCGCGCCTGTGTAAGATGCCGCCTCACTCCTCTTTCGGGTTAGGATCTTTCATGTCATTGAATAATCTGTCCATTCGTCTTCAAGTGCTTATCCCTCTCCTGCTCGCCAGCCTGTTGATGCTGCTGATGGCCGTGATCAGCAAACAGGAAATCGACGGTGCCATTCAGGACATGAATGAAACCACCGCCAGCGTCACCCGCCACAAGGACGACATCGCGGCCCTGATCCACGCCACCTACCGACTGCGCACCAACGCCATCTACGGCCTCTACGATGAGGCCCTCTTCGCCCAGTTGCCGGCTCAGCTCTCCGCCGCCGAACAGGAGATTGGCGCCATCCTGACCAGACTGGTTGTCACCGGTGCCGAGCAGGACAACCGTCAGGTCGCGGCCGCCCTGCAGGCCTACCTCGGCCATACCCGCAGCAGCATGCTGCCCCTGCTGACCGCCAAGTACCAAGGCAGTGGCGATCCCGCCGCCTATGAGCAGGCCCGCCTGCACTTTCGCGATCTGGGGGAGGCGCTCATCAAGCAGATCGATGCCATGTCCGTCCACATCAATCAGCTGACCCAGACTGAGATTGCCGAGGAGCAGGCCCACTACCGCGCGACCCTGCTGCGCACCCTGCTGCTGATGGGGAGCACCCTGATCGCGGCCCTGCTGGGCGGCTGGTGGATCTCCGGGCGCATCGTGCAGCCCATCGGCCAGTTGCAGGAGGTGATGCACGCCGTCGCCCTCGGCCGCTTCAACGTGCGTGCCAATGCCGAAGGCAACAACGAGCTGGGCCAGCTCGCCAGGGATATCAACCGGACCCTGAGCCAGCTTGCCAACACCATCCAGACCCTGACCGGCATCAGCGGCAATGTGGCCTCCGCCGCCACCGAGCTTGCCGCTGTGATGACCCAGGCAGAGGTCAACGCCCAGCAGCAGCGTGGTGAGACCGAACAGGTGGCCTCCGCCGTCACCGAGCTGGCCAGCACCGCCGACAACGTCAACCACAACGCCGCCCTGGCCGACGAGCTGGCCCGGGATGCCAACAGTCGGGTCGAACAGGGGCTGGCCCTGTTTGCCGAAAGCATTGAGGCCAACGGCCGCATGGCGGGCAGTCTGGAGAACGCCGCGACTGTGGTGGCCAGGCTCAAGTCCCAGTCCGAGCAGATCGGCAAGGTGATCGAAGTCATTCAGAGCATTTCGGAGCAGACCAACCTGCTGGCCCTCAACGCCGCCATCGAGGCGGCCCGCGCCGGTGAAAGCGGCCGCGGCTTTGCGGTGGTGGCCGACGAAGTGCGCCTGCTGGCTGCCCGTACCCAGGACTCCACCAAGGAGATCCAGGCCATCATCGAGCAGTTGCAGAGCCAGTCCCTCTCCGCCAACAGCGGCGTGCAGCAGACCCTGGAGATCCTCGGCCACAACCAGCAGCTCTCCGCCGAGGTACAGGCCTTGCTGGGGGGCATCACGGACGCGGTCAACCAGATCAACGGTGCCAACGCCCAGGTGGCGACCGCGGCAGAACAACAATCCTGCGTCACCGCCGACATCAGCCGCAACCTCACCAACATCCACGAGATCGTGAACCAGAACGCCGCCGGCATCAGCCAGAGTGCCGCCGCCAGTCACGAACTGTCACAGCTCGCCGAGCAGCAGCGCAGGCAGCTCGCCCAGTTCCAGCTCTGATCCCGAGAGGGTCTCTTCGATACCGCGGGGCCCGGCGCAGGCCCCGCACTTGCCCCTCCCCCTTCACGCCTCCTGTTTAAAATGGGTTTTTGCCATCAAGGTGTCATTGGGGGCTGGGCTGCATTCACAAATGTGGGTATGGTAGAGGCACGTCACTCCCCCTCATCGAGAGATCATCATGAGCCTGAAGTTCAAGAAACCCGCTTTTATCACGCTCGGCCTCATCGCCCTGCTCTCCGCACTCTGGCTCGATTTCTATCTGCCGGAACACACCATCGCCACCATCACCGGGGTGGAGGTGAAGCGCACCGACAAGGATGGCCCCATCAGCCAGAAGAACCCGGCTGACGGCCCCACCACCGACGTCTATTACATCTACACCGAGCGCCCCGGCGAGAAGATCCGGGTGTTTCGCAATGAAGACACCGAATGGGGCTGGCCCTTCTACTTCAAGTTCAACGCCGCCGACGTCCAGGCCAAGGCCAAGTCCATGGAGTTCGAAAAACGCCTGGCCATCATCACCTCCTACGGCTGGCGCGTGAACATGTTCTCCATGTTCCCCAACGTCACCAAGATCGCGAGCACCGAGCCCGATGCCTCCACCTGGAGCTTCTTCCGCTGGTTCTGGTTCGGTGTCTGGGCCCTGGTGATGGGCAAGGCGGCCATCGCCACCTGGCGCTACTTCGATCGCCTCGAGGACGAGATATGAGCGAGCCGAGCAAGACCCGCACCAGCTTCTATCGTCGGCTCTACGTGGCTCACCTCATCAGTCAGGGCACGGACACCGTGCCCGCCATCATGGAGGCGACCGGCATGCCGCGCCGCACCGCCCAGGACACCCTCAGCGCCCTGGCGGAGCTCGACATCCAGTGCGCCTTCGAGCAGACCGAGGGGGCTCGCCATCTGCAGGGGCACTACCGCATCAGCGACTGGGGGCCCATCAATCCGGCCTGGATTGCTGCGCAGCTTCCAGTTATCAGGCAGACCCTGGGGTATCCCTGACACCCCGGGCCCTGCTCTGCCTCCCATAG
>NZ_JBFOCW010000048.1:0-16195 GCF_040908005.1 Aeromonas sp. s1(2024)
ATGTTCTTCCAGATGGCGGCAGTCTGGTTGGCGAACTGGTGGGCCACCCGCTTGCGACCGTCGTCGTCGCGCAGGTGCTGGGCATCGACCGGCAGCCTTCAAGAGAAGGGCGCCCGGGGTAGACGGGATGATTGCCAGAGGATCAGGCGTTGACCCCTGCCAGGCGGGAGCCGCGCTGGAAGCAGTTGGCCAGCAGCAGCAAGGTGGTGACACCGACGGTGCCGAGCACCAGCCAGGGCAACCAGGGTTGCCCCTGGGCCATGGCGTAGTCGTGCAGAGCACCGCCCCCCACGTAACCCGTCATGCCCCCGAGCGCCAGCCCCAGTCGGCTGAAGCCCATGTAGCTGCCCCGCGCCCCCGGTTGTGCCAGCTTGGTCATCAGGGTTTCCCGCGCCGGCTCGGCGATGACGATGCCAAGGTAGAAGCAGGCGAGCAGCAGGAAGACGGCGGGCAAGGTGGTAGCAAAGGCCACCAGCCCGATCCCCGTGGTCATCAGCAGCACCCCCGCCATCAGGCGGTTCTCCAGCTTGAAGTGGCGCTCGCCGAACCGGGCAAGGGGGTAGAGCAGGGCCAGGGAGATGGCCGTCTCCAGGGTATACATCCAGCCCACCGCCGTGGTGCTGCCCGCCATCTGTTTGACCAGAATGGGGAAGATCAGCATGACCTGCACCCAGAGCGCGTAGTAGCCGCTTAAGATCAGCACCAGTCGGCAGAAGGCCTTGTCCGCCAGCACCTGGCCGAGGCCGTCCCGGATCGGCGTCGGGCGCACCGAAAGCTTGTAGGGGGGCAGGATCAGCAGGTTGCACAGGGCGGCGCAGACGAAGAGGCCGGCACCCAGCAGGCAGACATATTCAAAATCGAAGTTGAGCAGCCAACTGCCGAGCAGGGCTCCCACCACGGCGCCGGCGCTCTCCAGCATCATCAGCAGGGAGATGTAGCGACCCCGCTCCCGTGGCCGGGTGAACTTGATCACCAGGGCGGCGCGGGGGGGATCGAACAGGCAGCCACCCAGCCCCGAGATGATGCAGGAGAGGATCAGTTCCAATCCGCTCTGGGCATAGGCCAGGCTGGCAAACCCCAGCGCCCGCAGCAGCATGCCGCAGACGATGAGGGGGCGCGCCCCGAACTTGTCGGCGAGGGAGCCGCCAAAGACCCCCAGCCCTTGCTGGGTAAGCTGACGCAGCCCCAGTGCCAGTCCCACCACACCGGCGGCCCAGCCCAGTTGGTCGACGAAGCGCAGGCTGATCATGGGCATCACCACGAAGAAGCCCAGGATCACCAGCAGGGAATCCAATGCCAAGAACCACCGCCCCAACCGCCTCGCCCGATCCACCATGACCCTGATACCTCTGTTTGCTTCGCTGATATTGTTGTCTTTCTTGCCCGAACGGCGCCGTCACCAAACAGAGCCAAGGGGGATGACAACTCCCTGGCTCGGTGGCGTTCAGCCGGTTCATGACGATTGATGCTGCTATTCTGGTGGGGCTCCAGATATAGTGGTAGCCGACAACTGGCTATATTTCATATTGGATTTGGTTATGGCTATGACCCTCGACGATTTGCAACTGCTGCTGGACGTGGCCAACCGTGGCAGCTTCAGCAAGGTGGCCGCCATTCGCGGCTGGTCACAACCCATGGTGAGCCAGCGCATTGCCGTGCTGGAGCAGGAGCTGGGCCAGTCCCTGTTCCGTCGCCATCGTCGGGGGGCCACCCCGACCCCGGCCTGCGAGCAGTTTCTGCCTGCCGCGACCGCGGCCCTGAGCGCACTGGAAGGGGGGCGGCTGGCGATGCAGGGGGCGCCTGCATTGCCGCGGATCCGGCTCTCCTGCCTCCCCTCCCTGACCACGGCGGTGTTCGGCCCCCTGCTGCTGGCCCTGGTGGACGAGACCTTCGAGATCCGCTGCAACACGGATCACTCTGGCATCATCATGCAGGAGTTGCTGACCGGCGAGACCGACGTGGGCTTTATTCTCAAGTGCCCTGCCATCGCGGGCATCCAGCTCGAACTGCTTTACCGTTCCCCGATCATCGCCGTGGCCTGCGCCACCCACCCGCTGGCCGGGCGGCAGGGGCTGACCCTGCAGGACATTGCCAACGAGCGGCTGGCGCCCCAGCAGTGGGGGACGGGCTGCGACGAGCTGATCCTGCAGTTACGCCTGCTGCGCCAGGTGGCGAGCCCGCTGCACGCCATCCAGCCAGCGAGTGCGGCGCGGGAGCTGGCGCTGGAGCACGGCTTCATCACCCTGATGCCGGCGCTCGCCATCACCCGGGATCTGGAGTTCGGTCGCCTGGTGAAGCTGGACGTGGTGGATTTGCCACCGGATCACTGGGACGTGATGATGGCCTGGCGCAGCGGCAAGCGCCCCAATCCCGCCAAGGAGCGGGTGCTGGAGGCGGCCCGTACCCTGGCCCGGCGCTGGTCGGGCAAGCGGACATAAAAAAGCGCCGGACCAGGCCGGCGCTCTTCGCTTATTCCCCTTGATGCCCGCTCAGACTCAGTAGCTGGCCTTGAGGGTGACGCCGGAGAAGGCGCTGAACCCGCTCAGCTGCACGTGCCAGGTCCCCGCCTTGGGGGCGTTCAGGGTACAGGTTTCGGCATTGCCGCTCTTGTAGGGGCGGCAGTCATAGCTGCTGGCGGTCGGCGCGCTGCCGAACTTCACGTAGAGATCCGCATCCCCGTTGCCGCCGCTGCTGGTCACCACCAGCTGGCTTCTGCCGGCGGGCACCTCGACGGTGAAGTTCAGCTTGCCCCCCTTGGCGGCGGTGAGATTGCTCACCGGTACCCCGCTTTGCAGCACGCTGCCCGGTTGGGGCGTGGTGCCGGCGCAGGTGGCATTGACCCCGACGGCGGTGAAGGCGGCTGCCACGTCGCTCACGCTGTAACCGAGATCCGTGGCGGCCCTGGTCACCCCGCACGCCCCCTGATCGAAGGTGGTGTTGGGGCCCCAGTAGAGGCGGTTGGCCAGCACGAACACCTCGAACGCCTTGCGGGTTTGCCAACCGCTGGTGTTGGCCAGCAGGTAGAAGGCGCGGTTGTAGACCCCGGAGCTGTGGTGCACGTCGATGCCGTCATAGTAATCGCTGGCATGGCCGATGGACTTGCCGTCCCGGGCCGGGTCCTCGAAGTAGCGCAAGGAGCCGTTGCCCTTGAAGATCTGGGCCCCCACCAGCCAGTCGTTGCTGCCCTTCATGTAGTATTCGGCCGCTTCCCCCGCCATGTCGGAGAAGGCCTCGTTGATGCCGCCGGACTGACCGGAGTAGACCAGCCCTGAGTTCTGCTCGGTGAAGCCATGGCTCACCTCGTGGGCCGCCACATCCAGGCTCACCAGTGGATAGAAGGTGGTGGCCCCGTCGCCGAAGGTCATCTGGCTGCCGTCCCAGAAGGCGTTCTCGTAGTTGCGGCTGTAGTGCACCCGCATCTTGAGCTTGAAGCTCAGCGGTGCCGTGTTGTACCAGTTGCGGTACATGTCGAACACCACGTTGCCGAAGTAGTGGGCATCGTTGAGAGGAGAGTAAGCACCGTTGATCTCCTTGACCGTGTTCTCCGGGCAGGTGAACTGGTGGATGGCGCCCCCCGTGGTGCCGTGATTCATGTTGAGGGTGTCCACGTTGGTCCCCGTCATGCGGCAGTTGTCATCCACCTGCAGGGGGCCAAAGTCGGCGCCGTAGAAATACTTGCCGGTCTTGACGTTGCCCCCCGGGCCGGTGGCGTCCTTGTGGTTGATCCCCTCCCAGCGTTTGAGCTCGCTGCCGGTCTGGGCGTCGATCATCACGAAGGGGCGGCTCGGTTCCTTGCTGGCGGCGAGCCAGGAGACCAGATAGACCAGTCTGGCCTGGCCGGTCTCATCCTGCATCACGAACAGCTTGACCTGTTCGTTGCTCCCCTTGGCACCGCTGCGAGCCTGGCGTGCGGCGTCGCTGGCGGAGAGGGCAACGGCCGGGCCCGTCAGGTCGGCATCGATCTTGCGCAGCATGGTGCCGGACACCTGATTGACCTGGCCCCCCAGCGCCTGATCGGCCACCAGGACCTGGCCCCACACCGGAATCCCCTGCCAGGTCTGCTCATAGCGTATCCGCTGCTGGCCATTGGGCAGCGTCACCGCCCGCACCTTGCGAAACTCGCCATCCCCGGCGCCAAGGGCGCCAATCTTGGCGGCGCCACTCACCGCACCGGCCAGGTCCGAGACCTGGTTCACTTCCACCTGTTCTGCCGCCATGGCGGCGCTTCCCCAGCAGGCCAGCATGACGGCCAAATAGACTTTGTTCATCTCGTCTTTCCTTAGTCGATGAAGATTACACGCCGGGTCCGTTGCCCGGCGCTCTTACAC
Source organism: Aeromonas sp. s1(2024) (assembly GCF_040908005.1). Taxonomy (NCBI): domain Bacteria; kingdom Pseudomonadati; phylum Pseudomonadota; class Gammaproteobacteria; order Aeromonadales; family Aeromonadaceae; genus Aeromonas; species Aeromonas sp. s1(2024). Next base: position 4,329 of record NZ_JBFOCW010000048.1, read on the forward strand.
TAGTGGGAAGGGGGAAAATAACGGCCTGTCATTTGTCACAGGGCAGCGAAAACAGGTAGCACGATTCACTTTTACAGCGCCAATCATCCACAAATACTGGTAATGGCAGCATGTTGAACCGCTGCGAGGGGTGATTGATGACCTGGGGGCAAGGTGCCCGCATGGGGATCGCCATATGGGGGTTGCCAGCGGGGAAGCCGGTTGAAAAGTCCTTGGCAAACAAGGGATTGATTGACTACATTGGCTCCCATGACGGCAGGTGGCCGGAGCGGAACCGGGGAGGAGTGGCGATGTTTTCATGGCAACTGGATGACGAGCTGGCGCTCCTGTTCCTGCAACCCGACATGGCCAGCGAGCTGTTTCGCCTCTGCCAGCGCAACCGCGATTACCTCTCCCAGTGGCTGCCCTGGGTGCCCCACATCCAGCAGCCCGCCGACAGCGCCACCTTCATTCGCCACTCCATCGAGAAGTTTGCCCGGGGGGAGGGGCTGACCACGGCCATCGAGTATCAGGGGGAGGTGGTCGGCGTCATCGGTTACAACCAGATCGATCAGGATCTCAGCAAGGTGACCATCGGCTACTGGCTGGCGGAGCGCTGGCAGGGGCACGGCATCATCACCCGGGCCTGCCAGGCCTTGATCCATCACGCCTTCGAGGAGATGGGGATGGAGAAGGTAGAGATCAGCGCCGCCCTCGAGAACGAGGCGAGCCGGGCCGTGTGCGAGCGGCTGGGAATGACCCAGGAGGGGATCACCCGGCGGGCGGAGCGGCTGGCGGACAGGGTGGTGGATCATGTGCACTACGGCCTGCTGCGGGACGAGTGGCTGAGGCTGAGGGATCTCTGATGACCTTCCTGTCCGCTTCCAACCTCCTGAGGGTGAGATGACGACGCTGCCACACATTGCCACCCCCCGTACCCGGCTGACCGTGCTGACCCCGGAGCGGGCCTGCCTGATGGTGGATTTCTATCTGCGCAATCGCGCCCACCTGTCCCCCTGGGAGCCCAGGCGGGAGGAGAGCTTCTACACCCTCGCCCACTGGCAGACCCGCTTGCGCGACGGTTACGGCCACTATTTCGAGGGCAGTGCCGTGCAACTGGTGGCGCTCGATCCCAGGGGGGAGCGGGTGCTCGCCACCTGCAATTTCACGAACATTGTGATGGGCATGTTCAAGGCGTGCCACCTGGGCTATGCCATCGACAAGGAGCACGAGGGGCAGGGCCTGATGCAGGAGGTGGTGGCCGCCGGCATCGATCACCTGTTCCGGGAGCGGGGCCTGCATCGCATCATGGCCAGCTACATGCCCGCGAACCTGCGAAGCGGCGCGCTCCTCGAACGGCTGGGGTTCGAGCAGGAGGGTTACGCTCGGGACTATCTGATGATCAACGGCCGCTGGGAGGACCACGTCCTCACCGCGCTCATCAATCCCGCTGGCTAGCAGAGCCGTTGTCGAAAGGAGGGCTGGCGGGTGACCGCCATCGCTTTTTCACTGCAAGATCGCACTATCTGTACGCCTCTCATACCCCTGGGGATAAAAGCGTGTAAAATTGCGCCCTGAATTTTCCCGGCCGGCAGACGCAGGCCGCGACTCCATACATGCAAGGCAGACATTGTGACAGAAGTAGATAGATTCGCGGACATTCGCCCCTATCGCGATGAAGAAGTGCCGGCTGCCATCGAGCGGCTGATCCAGGATGACGAGTTTATCGGCGCCATCGCCAAATACCGCTTCGGTTCCCTGATGAGCTGGCTGGGCTGGGCCATTCGCCCGCTGATCCGCCAGTTCCTGCGCCACAAGTGGGCCAAGGTCAGCACCATCCATCAGGTACAGATGGGGGTGACCCGCTACATGACCCGGATGATCGCCACCTCCACCCAGGGAGTGAGCTTCTCCGGGCTCGAACACCTCAAGAAGGAGCAAGGCTACCTGTTCGTCTCCAACCACAGGGACATCGCCATGGATCCGGCGTTCGTCAACTGGGGGCTGCACACCCATGGTTTCGATACCGTGCGCATCGCCATCGGCGACAACCTGCTGCGCAAGCCCTGCGCCACCGAGCTGATGAAGCTCAACAAGAGCTTCATCGTCAAGCGCTCCGCCAAGGGGCCGCGGGAGATGATGAAGGCCCTCGGCGAGCTGTCGGCCTACATCGGCCAGTCGGTGCATGAGGGGCACTCCATCTGGATCGCCCAGAAGGAGGGGCGCGCCAAGGACGGGGATGACAAGACGGATCCAGCCATCCTCAAGATGTTCTACGTGGACGGCAAGAAGCAGAAGATCGAGTTCGTCGACTACATGCGCAGCCTCAACATCGTGCCGGTGAGCATCAGCTACGAGCTGGATCCCACCGACAAGGCCAAGGCGCGCGAGCTCTACGAGAAGTCGGTCAACGGCAGCTACGAGAAGGGCGAGTTCGAGGACATCGAGAGTATCGTCGCGGGCATCGTCGGCCAGAAGGGGCGGGTACATGTCTCCTTCGGCGCCCCCATCACCGAGGGCTTCAGCGATCCGGACGAGCTGGCGGCGCTCATCGACAAGGCGATCTGGAGCAGCTATCGCCTCTTCCCGGGCAACTACCTCGCGGCGGATGTGCCCGGCAAGGCCAGCACCATAGAGCAGAGCGCCTTCCTGACTCGCCAGTCCGAGGTGCCACAAGAGCACAAGGCCATCTGGCGCGCCATGTACGCCAAGCCGGTGGAAAACGCCGGCAAGGTTTGAATGGTACCGCTTTGAGCGGGTGATGGAAAAAAAACGGGAGCAGATGCTCCCGTTTTTGCGTCTGGTCAAAGTCGGGGGAGATTGGGTAGTGAATAATATTGTTTCAACTGGTACGATCATCGGGTAAATGGGCGAGTATCTCTTGGCAGGGGCGGACGAGTATGCAACAGTGACTCGGCGCCATCGGCTAGGAAGCGACAGCGCCCCCGTCTGCACGGATGGCAGACGAGACGATAAAAGGACCTTCAATGGTCCTTTTTCATTGGTGCACAAAGATAGACCACAGATATATCTAAGGATGCGAACCTCATGATCACCGGCAGTCTGGATACCTTGCAACGCACCCCCTTGCCCGCCCCCCTGAACCGTATCGTGGCCGAGGTGGTGCAAAGCGTCGAACGCTGGCTGCACGCCCCCCTCGGCAAGCAGGAGGTCGACGGCCTCATGCTGTTCTGCCTGGTGAGCGAGGATTTGACAGAGCCGGTGGTGGATCGCCGGGGCGAGTTTCATGAGCAGTATCTGGACATCCAGCTGCTGCTGCGCGGCGAGGAGTGGATCGGCGTGGGCCCTCACGCCTACAGCCGGGACGGTGCCGACCATCCTCACCCCGATCTCTGGTTCGTCGATGACGAGCAGACCAGTTATCTGGCGTTGCAGCCCGGCGACTTCGCCATCTTCTGGCCGGGAGAACTGCATCGCCCCCTCTGTACCCTGACGACCCCAGGTCCGGTCAAGAAGCTGGTCGTCAAGGTTCACCAGTCGCTGCTGACCGGCGCCTGAGTGGCATTCGGGGCCTGGAGTCCCGAGTGATTGGGCCAACAGAGGCCCGTTGCGAATCGCTGATTCGACGCGCGCGCCAGACGAACGGTCTGCGCCCAACGATTTGAAAAATTGGACGCACCCTCCTGCGACCATAAGCCCCCGGCAGGGGAATCCCATCCATCGCTGGATGACACGACACTGTCGGCGTAAAGCCGAAGCACAGGAAGATGTAGAACATGAGCAAGTTGGTATTGATCCTTAACTGCGGTAGCTCTTCCCTGAAATTTGCCGTAATGGACGCTGAAACGGGCGAGGACATGCTGTCCGGCCTGGCCGAATGCTTCAATCTGGATGACGCACGTATCAAATGGAAACTCCACGGGGTCAAGGGCGACGCCATGCTGGGCGCCGGTGCCGCGCACCAGGAAGCCCTCGACCACATCGTGGGCCACATCCTGCCCCAGGATCCCGCCCTGGCCGATCAGCTGGTCGCCATCGGCCATCGCATCGTGCACGGCGGCGAGCAGTTCTCCCGTTCCGTTCGCATCGATGAGGGCGTGATCGCCGGCATCGAGGCCGCCATTCCGTTTGCCCCCCTGCACAACCCGGCGCACCTCATCGGCATCCGTGCCGCCCTCAAGGTGTTCCCGGCCCTGGCCGACAAGAACGTGGCCGTGTTTGACACCGCCTTCCACCAGACCCTGCCAGAGGAAGCCTACCTCTACGCGCTGCCCTACAAACTCTATCGCGAGAACGGCATCCGTCGTTACGGCGCCCACGGCACCTCCCACCGCTTCATCGCCGAAGAGACCGCCAAGGCGCTGGGCAAACCGCTCCATGAGCTCAACATCATCAACTGCCACCTGGGCAACGGTGCCTCCGTCTGCGCCATCAAGAACGGCGAGTCCGTCGACACCTCCATGGGGCTGACCCCGCTGGAAGGGCTGGCGATGGGCACCCGCTCCGGTGACATCGACCCTGCCATCGTCTTCTTCATGCACGACAACCTGGGTTACAGCGTGGACAAGATCAACCAGGTGCTGACCCGCGAATCCGGCCTGCTGGGCATGACCGAGGAGAGCAGCGACTGCCGCTACGTCACCGGCAACTACGCCACCGACGCCGGTGCCAAGCGTGCGCTGGATGTCTTCACCTATCGCGTTGCCAAGTACGTCGGTGCCTATGCTGCCGCCATGGATGGTCGCCTGGACGCCCTGGTGTTCACCGGCGGCATCGGCGAGAACGCCGCCATGGTGCGCGAGATGGTGCTGGCCCGACTGGCCCTGCTCGGCTTCAAGATCGACAAGGAGGCCAACAGCGCCGCCGTGCTGGGCGGTGAAGGCCCCATCACCGTCGAAGGCAGCCGTCTGGCCCTGGTGATGCCCACCAACGAAGAGCTGGTGATCGCTCGTGATGCCCTGAGCCTGGTCGGCTAAGGCACCCTCTGGTGATGACAACGCCCGGCCCCTGCCGGGCGTTGTCGTTTCGGCAATAGTGATCGGCCTGTCATTTGACATGGGGGACCAGATGCGTACCCTGACCGCTGTGTGATATTGCGGAGGTAACGATGAAAGAGATGTTTTTCAACTGGTTGTCAGGTCTGGGGGTCGATGTGACCCCCATGATGGCCCTGGTGATCGCCCTGGGGTTCATCGTGCTGACCGCCATGGTGCTGCACCTGGTGCTGCACCGCATCCTGCTGGTGCGCCTGGTGGGGCTGCTTGGCAAGACCAAGCAGATGTGGCTGCCGCCCCAGTTGCAGCAACGCCTCTTTTACCGGCTCGCCTTCGTGTTCCAGGGCGCCGTGCTGCTCGGTCAGGCGGAGATCTGGCTGCCCAAAGCGTCCGAGAGCCTGGCGCTTATCGAGTTGCTGGCCCAGCTCTGGATCCTGCTGTTCCTGCTGCTGGCCCTGTTCGCCCTGCTCGACTGCCTGCTCTCCCTGAGCCGGTATACCCGGCTTGGGCGGGATCTGCCCCTGCGCGGCATCTTCCAGGGGGTGAAACTGGTGGCCAGCATCCTGGTGGGCATCCTGATGATCGCCCTGCTGCTCGGCAAGTCGCCCCTCTTCCTGTTCAGCGGCCTGGGGGCCATGACCGCGGTCCTGATGCTGGTGTTCAAGGACCCCATCCTCGGCCTGGTGGCGGGTATCCAGCTCTCCGCCAACCGCATGCTGAGCGTCGGTGACTGGCTGCAGATGGACAAGTACGGGGCGGACGGCGAGGTGACCGACATCGGCCTCACCACGGTCAAGGTGTCGAACTGGGACAAGACCATCACCACCATCCCCACCTATGCCCTCATCTCCGACTCCTTCAAGAACTGGCAGGGGATGACCGAATCCGGCGGGCGCCGCATCAAGCGCAGCGTCAACATCGACATGACCAGCGTGCGCTTCCTCACCTCGCAGGAGCAGTTGCAGCTCAAGCAGGCCAGGTTGCTGGCACCCTACCTCAGCCGCAAGGAGCAGGAGCTCAGCAGCTACAACCAGCAGCTCAGCGATGCCATCAGCTGCCCCATCAATGGTCGCCACCTCACCAACCTCGGCACCCTGCGCGCCTATCTGGACGCCTACCTGCGGGCCCATGCGGGCATTCGCAAGGACATGACCCTGATGGTGCGCCAGTTGGCACCGACCACGGACGGCCTGCCGCTGGAGATCTACTGCTTCACGGCGACCACCGCCTGGGCCGAGTATGAAGGGATACAGGCTGATATTTTCGACCACATATTTGCGATAATTGAGCAATTCCATCTACGTTTGCATCAGTCGCCAACCGGTTATGACATGCACAGTTGGAAAAACGGCTGATCCCGCTTATGACAAGGTGCCGCGGCGCGGCGCGGCACCGTATTTAATCACCGACCCGTCAGCACGTGGCGGTTGAAATTTGCATGGCAGAGGAGAAAAATGGCGGCCTTCTCTTCGCCCCGGGCGCGCCCGTCGCCTCCGCGCTGGCCAGAGTGCTGAACCACCCCCTTTATCACAGGAAAGTTATGAAGCTCCTCCACAACACGGCGGCCGCACTGTGCTGCTCCCTGATCCTGGCCGCCATGCCCGCCCTCGCCATCGAATATGCCCTGCCCGCAGCCAACAGCCGCCTGGTGGGGGAGAACCTGGACTACGTGGTGTCCCCGGAAGAGGCGGGCCAACCCCTGGAAGCGGCAGCGGCCAGATTCCAGCTCGGCTTGACCAACATGCTGGAAGCCAACCCCAAGGCGGACCCCCTGCTGCTGCAGGCGGGCGAGAAGCTGGTCGTGCCGCATCAGCTGATCCTGCCGGATGCCCCCCGTGAAGGCATCGTGCTGAACGTCGCCGAGATGCGCCTCTACTACTACCCCAGAGGCAAGAAGGTGGTGGAAGTGCTGCCGATTGGCATCGGCCAGCTCGGCACCGACACCCCGGAAGACTGGGTGACCAGCGTGCAGCGCAAGAAGGCGGGCCCGACCTGGACCCCGACCGCGAAGATGCACGCCGAGTACGCCGCCCGTGGCGAGACCCTGCCTGCTGTCTGGCCGGCCGGTCCGGACAACCCCATGGGGCTGTTCGCGCTCTACATCGGCAAGATGTACGCCATCCACGGTACCAACGCCCAGTTCGGCATCGGCCTGCGGGTGAGCCACGGCTGCGTGCGTCTGCGCAACGACGACATCGAGTACCTGTTCAAGCAGGTCCCGGTCGGTACCCGCGTCCAGTTCGTGAACCAGCCCATCAAGGCCTCTGTCGAGCCGGATGGCCGCCGCTACCTGGAAGTGCACCAGCCCCTCTCGCGCAACCAGGAGGAGTTCAACTCCAGCCTGCCGGCCCCGCTGCCCATGTCCACCGCCGTGACCCGCTTCATCGCCCACGCGGACAGCGACTCCCAGCTGGTCAAGCAGGCCCTGGAGCAGCGCAGCGGCATGCCTATCGCCATCAACCGCTGATCCCGCCCGTCGGTATTCCGAGCCCCGGCCACTGTCGGGGCTTTTTTATGGCGCGGGGGAGGGAATCATCAGGGTAAACCCTTGGCAGGTCGGGATAAAATCCGGCCTTATTGCAATTGAGTGGTTGCTTGGTTAGGTGTTAAACGTTTTCCATGTGTTTTTTATTTGTTAAAAGTGGTTGTGGTCCGGCGATCTGCTGATTACTCTAGGCCGGTTTTTTTAAGGAAGAGTCCGTCGCAAGAACGGGCACAGACGTCACATAACGGAGTTTTGAATGACAGCTAGCACCCCCATGCTCATCACCTTTCTGGTGTACATCCTCGGGATGGTGTTGATCGGCTTTATCGCCTATCGCGCCACCCGTAACTTTGACGACTACATTCTCGGCGGCCGCCGCATGGGGAGCTGGGTGACCGCCCTCTCCGCCGGTGCCTCCGACATGAGTGGCTGGCTCCTGATGGGCCTGCCTGGCGCCGTCTTCATCGGCGGCATCTCCGAGAGCTGGATCGCCATCGGCCTCATCATCGGCGCCTACTTCAACTGGCGCTGGGTGGCCGGTCGGCTGCGGGTTCACACCGAGAAGAACCGCAACGCCCTGACCCTGCCGGACTACTTCACCTACCGCTTCGAAGACAAGAGCCGGGTGCTGCGCATCCTCTCCGCCCTGGTGATCCTGCTGTTCTTCACCATCTACTGCGCCTCCGGCGTGGTGGCCGGTGCCCGCCTGTTCGAGAGCACCTTCGGCATGAGCTATGACACCGCCCTCTGGATCGGTGCCGCGGCCACCATCACCTACACCTTCTTCGGCGGCTTCCTCGCGGTAAGCTGGACCGACACCGTGCAGGCGACCCTGATGATCTTCGCCCTCATCCTGACTCCTGTGTTCGTCATCATCGCCGTGGGCGGCATCGACACCGCCATGGTGCAGGTGGCGGCGCAGAACGCCAGCAATCTCGACATGTTCAAGAACCTGGACTTCATCGCCATCATCTCTCTGATGGCCTGGGGCCTGGGCTACTTCGGCCAGCCCCACATCCTGGCGCGCTTCATGGCGGCGGACTCCCACCACTCCATGGCCAGCGCCCGTCGCATCAGCATGACCTGGATGGTGCTGTGCCTGGGTGGCGCCGTGGCCATCGGTTTCTTCGGCCTGGCCTACTTCTCCACCTTCACCGAGCAGGCGGGTGGCGTGACCGCCAACCCGGAGCGCGTCTTCATCGAGCTCTCCAAGATCCTGTTCAACCCCTGGATTGCCGGCGTGCTGCTCTCCGCCATCCTGGCGGCGGTCATGAGTACCCTCAGTTGCCAGCTGCTGGTCTGCTCCAGCGCCATCACCGAGGATCTCTACAAGCCCTTCCTGCGCAAGAACGCCTCCCAGAAAGAGCTGGTGTGGGTCGGCCGCGCCATGGTGCTGCTGATCGCCCTGGTGGCCATCGCCGTCGCCACCAACCCGGAAAACCGGGTGCTGGGGCTGGTGAGCTACGCCTGGGCCGGTTTCGGTGCCGCCTTCGGCCCCGTGGTGCTGCTCTCCGTGCTCTGGTCCCGCATGACCCGCAACGGCGCCCTGGCGGGCATGCTGGTCGGTGCCCTGACCGTCATCATCTGGAAGCAGTTCGGCTGGCTGGGTCTGTACGAAATCATCCCGGGCTTCCTGTTTGCCACCCTGGCCATCGTGCTGTTCAGCCTGTTGGACAAGGCCCCCTCCAAGGCCATGCAGGATCGCTTCGCAGAAGCCGAGCAGGAGTTCCAGAGCCCCATGGCAGACGCCATCGCGGCAAAATAACCCCCGCCTCGACGACAAAAGCCCCGCAACTGCGGGGCTTTTTAATGGGCAAAACATGCCCATGGCAGGGATTAGGCGGGGCGCCTGCCCAGCCGCTGCACATCCTGGCGGGCGGCGGCCCCGGCCTAGCTGAGCCAGCGCTGGCGGGCCCCCTCATCCGAGGTGTGGACGGGCCCCAGATGCTGGCGGTGGGTCAGCCGGATACCGCACAGCCCCAGCACCGGCTTGTCCAGGGTGCGATCCAGGGGGGCTCCCTGCCACCAGCGGTAATACCAGGGGGGGCTGTCCATGGTGAGCAGCAGGCGTGCCGTCTTGCCGGCGAGCAACTGCTCCGGGTACGCCTTCCCCGGCTGGTAGCGAAAGGCGAAACCCGGCAGCAGGGTGCGATCCAGCAGCCCCTTGAGCCGGGCTGGCAGGTGGCCCCACCAGACGGGGGCGACGATCACCAGATGGTGGGCCTGCGTCAGGCTCTGCTGCACCGACTGCAGATCGGGCTCGAGGGGCTGCACCTCGTCATAGCCATGGTGAAGATCCGGCGCGAAGGCGAGCTCCCCCACGTGATGCAGGGTGACGCGCGCGCCCCCTTGCTCGGCACTGCGGGCATACTCTCGGGCGAGGGCGTGGCAGAGGCTGTCGGGTTTGGGGTTGCCGTTGAGAACAAGCAGGTTGGGGGTCATGGTATGGCTCCTTGAAGTGAGCCCCCATTACACCCCTTGTCCCATGGGACAGAGTCAAGCCACCTTTTGACCCCGAGCCGCGGCGGCGGGATGATCCCGCCCGTCGGGGGATTGCCGCGCCGGGGCGCCATAGCGGCAGGGGTGCTGCGCCAGCAGCGTGGCGCACTGGCTCAAGCCCTGATGCTGGCGTTGCAGCCGGGCGACCTCCGCCGCGATCTGCGCCAGCTTGTCCGCGATAAGCTGCTCCACCTTCTGCCAGGGGAAGTGGTCGAGGCTGGTGACGCCCGCGAGCAGGGGAACCAGCTCCCCGAGCTTGCAGCCAAGCCGCTGGGCCTCGCGGATAAAGCCGACCCACTCCAGATCCTCGGCCCGGTAGACGCGATACTTGCCGCGCCGCCTGGGCTCGGGCAGCAGCCCGAGCTGCTCGTAGAGACGGACCGCCTTTGGGGTGGTGCCCGCCAGCCGGGCAAATTCACCGATATACATACTGCTGCTCGCAAAGGTGGTGTGAAAGGAGCCCACTATAGGTCAGTGGCAGGGGGGATTGAATACCCGAGGGGGAGGGCGCCATCGGTGCAGTGTGGGGAGGATAACGATGTGGAGCTGTGACGGCATCGCCGCATCCCTGACACGGCGCAGGGGCGGGATATGGCTTTGCCCTCGACGGGGTTTCGCCCGCTCTTCGGGCCGGGGAGAGTGACATTGGAAAGACCCAAAGCCACCAAAGGTCTTCTCCCCCGGCAAGCCGTCCGTTTCGCGGATTCCCTCGCCTACTTCATCGGGTCGGACGGAGCACCGCACACGGCACATCCCTGTGCCGCCTGCGGCTGCGCCGTCATCCATGACGGCGCTCCTGACCAGCTAAACTCGGCTCGGCGGCTTGCAGGGGGAAATACCCTGCCTGTCTGCGGCGAAGGAGGTTGGTGTCAGGTGATAACTAGATCTGTACACACCGCCTTATTAATCATCATCCCAACCTGCCCGTCCATCACAAAACTCACACCCAGACCACATAGTACCTTCAGACAGATTTGTAGATTCATCATTGCACCATTCGCATACTCCATAACTGTCTGTAACTGTGAAACACTCGGTGCACAAAAACTCGTTTGTACCCACCTCAACGACAGTTTCGTAACTGCAACATTCGCCACAATTAATGGGGAATGGATAATCTCCGCCATCTTTGACTGCTAGGTAAGCTTCTGTCTCGTCAACAAACTCTTCAAGTAACGAACTACTCCCGTGTTCCTCATTGCATGAGGAGCACGTAGCCGACGGTTCTCCATGAAAAAATAAAATTCCGTCATCACACTCTTTGCAGGCAATACGAATGCAGTTTTCTTTTAACCCGCAGACCAGACATTCCGAAAGATAAAGCTTTTTTAACTCGGTTTCGTGCTGTTCTGCTGTAAATCCGCAGGATGGACATTCTTGGAATTCGTAACCCTTATTCTCCAGTTCAGCTATGGCGGGTTTTAACTCATCAAACACGACTTTTAGAAATTCATGGTGCTCCCTTAGTTTGGCATCAATATCGGAAATTTGAGTTGACCACTCTTCAAAAACCGATTTCCATTGACCTAACAATAAATCATGCAGGAAATACCACGCCTTTAGCTGCTCCTTTACAATGCCACGAACTCTACGCTCATCAGCTTCTGATGTTTCGGCTTCATGGAAAAAGTGAACCATCTGATTCCTATGCTTTGAGACTGAGCGAAATGCATCGACCTGTTTGCCGGATAAGCCAGATTGAGCAACCTTATCTAAGGAAGGTGCGAATAAGCGGGGAAATTCTTCTCGGCTGACGCAGTCATTTCATTTCTTCATGTTTGAGCCGATTTTTTCTCCCGTAAATGCCTTGAATCAGCCTATTTAGACCGTTTCTTCGCCATTTAAGGCGTTATCCCCAGTTTTTAGTGAGATCTCTCCCACTGACGTATCATTTGGTCCGCCCGAAACAGGTTGGCCAGCGTGAATAACATCGCCAGTTGGTTATCGTT
>NZ_JBFOCW010000049.1:0-22062 GCF_040908005.1 Aeromonas sp. s1(2024)
TCGCGGGTCACCGCCTGGACATCACCGTTGTCGGTGGTGATATGACCCACCACCACCTTGATGGTCAGGTCGGTTTTCGGGGCGTCGCTGATGGTCAGGGTGTAGCTCGCCTTGCCCCCCTCGACCACATTGGCATCGCCGGTCAGGGTCAGGGTCGGGGCATCCTGGTCATCCACCACTGTATTAGTGATGGTGCCAGTGCTAACCACATTCTCGTAATTGCCACCACTGGTCTTGTCGATAGTGACGCTCAGTGACTCTTCACCTTGCTGATAAATGTCATCTCCACGAACCGGTACAGGGTCACTGTTAGCGCTGCTGGCCCCCACCGGAATGGTGATCACCACCCCGTTGGAGAGGGTCACGGTCAGCGGGCTGCCGGTCACCGGGTTGCTGACGCTGGCGGTGTAGACAATGCTGCCGCCCTCGGTCACGATCTGGCCGTTGGTGGCCGAGCTCAGGGTCACGGTAGTGGTGTCCACGGTGTCGGCCACCTCGGTGGTCACCTTGCTGCTGGTGTCCAGCTGTTCATAGTTGCCACCGCTGCTGCCGGTGATACTCACCGTCAGGCTGCTGCCATCTTTGTAAACGTCGTCACTCGGGGCATCGACCGTCACACTGCCGCTCAACTCACCCGCCTTGATGGTGATGCTGGCGCCGTTGGACAGGGTCAGCACCAGGTCACTCTGCGGGGCGTTGTTGACGTTGGCACTGTAGGTGATCTGCCCACCTTCGTTGACCTGCGCCGGAGCACCCAGGGTCACGGCGGTGGTGTCGACAGTGTCGTTAATCTGGGTAGTCGTTGAAGGTCCAGTGATAATCTGGTTGAAACCACCACCCTGAGTACCGGTAATCGAAACGGAGATCGTTGACGGGTCGACATAAGGGCTGTCTGCTGGAGCAGCAACAGTGACTGAACCGGAACTCTGGCCGACGGGAATGGTGATCACTGCACCATTTGACAGCTGAATAACCAAGTCAGAACCAAAAACAGGTTCATCTAATGTCGCAGTAAAGGTGATAAACCCACCTTCATTCACCTGTACATCTGCACTCAAGACAAGGTTGGCGGAGGTAAAAAGAGGATCATCTTCACCAACGGCTTCAAGCGGTGGCTCGCCATTGGCGTTGTAGGTGGTATCGAAGGTGGCTTCAGCAATGGTTGCGGAACCGGTACGGTCGATGGTAACAAAACCGCCGTTGCCACTGGCACCGGCGACGCCTCCAATACCGCCACCACCGGCGGCAGGTGCACCGCCTGCGGCAGAGGCTTCAAAGGCCTGAGTCGGGTCAGCCCCACCCAAGATCGCCTGTTGCAGGGCATTGATATCATCAGGAGTGCCAGCAGCGCCATTTTGCGCCAGCTGGGGAGCATCCCCCTCTTCGGCAGGTTCACTCTGCTCGCTGGCTGGTTGCACATTGAACGACTGTCCGCCGCCCATGAAACTGGCGCCATCCGGCGACATGATCACCGCCCCTTTCGGCAGCACATCACCTTCAGCCAACAGCTTCCGGCTGCCATCAGCAGCAACCAGATAAATTTGTCCTTTGAGTTGGGTTACGGTTACGCCCTGTTCCAAGGTAACGGCATTGGTAATCATGTTCTCTCCTGAATCCTGATTTGAATGCAATAAGCCACAGCCTACTTTGCAGACTGAGGGGAAAAATAACCAGCTCGAAAATTCGAAAGGATAGACCGATTTGAGGCTGAACTGTTCAGCCAGACAGAAGTGTGTAAAACGAGGTTGCGAGAATGGCAAAAACCAAAATTATCAATAAATTACAGAGTAATGACAGGAGCATGACAAAACATGCTCCCGTCAAGATTAACCCTATACACCCGCCCAGAGGATGATAGCCAACAGCTGTGGCGAGATGATCCGCAGGAACATCACCAGCGGGTAGACAGTGGCGTATGAGAGCGCACTGGCGCCACTGGTCGGGTGCATGGCGTTGGCAAAGGCCAGCGCGGGAGGGTCTGTCATGGAGCCGGCCAGCAAGCCGCACAGGGTCAGATAGTTCATCTTGCCGTAGAGGCGCGCCAGCACACCGACCACCAGCAGCGGGATCAGGGTAATCGCCATACCGTAGAGCATCCAGGCTGGGCCATCACCGTTGATCAGGGTGTCGATGAAACCGGCCCCGGACTTGAACCCCACCACCGCCAGGAAGAGCACTATGCCTATTTCCCGCAGCGCCAGGTTGGCGCTCGGCGGCATGAACCAGTAGAGCTTGCCGATGCTGCCGATACGAGACAGGATGAGCGCCACCACCAGCGGTCCCCCTGCCAGCCCCAGCTTGAGCGCCGCCGGGAATCCCGGCAGGTAGAAGGGAATGGATCCGAGCAATACCCCCAACCCGATGCCGATGAAGACGGGCAGCATCTGCACCTGTTGCAGTTTCTGCTGCACGTTGCCCACCACGCTGGTGACCGCCTCGATGGCATCGAGCCGCCCCACCAGGTTCAGGATGTCACCGAACTGCAGACTGGTCTGACTGGTCGGCACCAGCTCGATGCCGGCCCGATTCAGGCGCGAGATGACCACATCGTATTTCTGCTTGATGTCGAGATCGCGGATCCGCTTGCCGAGCACCTGCTCATTGGTGACCACCACCCGCTCGACCCGCAGATCGGTCCCGCGGGTGGAGAGGGAGGTGTCTACCTCCTCTCCAAGCACCAGCAGCACCTTGTGCAGGGCATGGCGCTCCCCCACCAGGTGCAGCAGGTCGCCAAGTTCGATGCGCGAGTCGGGCTTTGGCACCATCAGTTCGTCGCCACGCTTGAGTCGGGAGCAGATGACGTCCGCCTCGTCCAGACTCGGGATCTCGCGGAGCATCAGGCCATGCATATTGGGATTGCGCACGGCAATGTTGATGGTTTGCAGACTCTCCTTGGTCTTGCCAGCCTGCTGCTCGAAAGCGACCGCCTCCTCCTCGATCTTGATGTGGAAGAACATCCGGATGAGCCACATGGTGAGCAGGATGCCGCAGATCCCGAACGGGTAGGCCACCGCATAGCCCATCCCCATCAGGCCGGTGGATCCAGGATCCGCCCCGAGCTCCGCCAGGATCTGCTGGCCAGCCCCCAGGGACGGGGTATTGGTCACGGCCCCGGAAAAGACCCCGAGGATCACCGGCAACGGTACATCGAACAGCTGGTGCAACGCTGCCGCCACCAGGCAGCCGAGCAGAACCAGCAGGGCCGCGAAGCCATTGAGCTTGAGGCCCGAACTGCGCAAGGAGGAGAAGAAGCCGGGACCGACCTGGATGCCTATGGTGTAGACGAACAGGATCAGGCCGAATTCCTGAATAAAATGAAGTGTTTGCTCATCCAGCTTCAACCCGGACAAGCCGGCGAAGTGGCCCACTATGATGCCGCCGAACAGCACCCCGCCAATACCCAAACCCACGCCATAGACCCGCCAGTTTCCCAGCCAGAGCCCCAGCACTGCCACCAGCGACAGCATGCTGATGGAAAGCGCGATCTCACTCATCGTTTGCATCCTTTCCAAACTGAACTGGCACTAGCTTGTCAGCAAACGAAGGGGGCAACTGTGGGGTGCCGCACGAATTCAGGCTTTCATGAGCACAAAAATACCAATTAAGGGTTAGCCATCAGATGTAGCCATAAATGGCCATGAAGTGGCACAGACTGCCCCCCAGCACAAACAGGTGCCAGATGGCGTGGTTGTAGGGAATGCGCTTGGCCACATAGAAGATCACTCCCAGGCTGTAGATGAGACCACCCAGCCCCAGCAGCAGGAGCCCGGTACCATCCAGATGCAGATAGAGCTGGTAGATGACCACCAGCGACAGCCAGCCCAGCATCAGATAGGTAAATAGCGACACCTTCTTGAAGCGATTGATGAAGATCAGTTTGAACACGACCCCCGCCAGGGCCAGCCCCCAGATCACCACCATCAGTCCTTGCGCCAGCGGCGTATCGAGCGCCACCAGCAGGAAGGGGGTATAAGTGCCGGCGATCAGCAGATAGATGGCGCAGTGATCGAACAGCTTGCTCCAGCGTCTGGCCGCCACCGAGCTCACGCTGTGATAGAGCGTCGAGGCGAGATAGAGCAATACCAGGCTGGCACCGTAGACGCCGTAGCTCAGCAGTACCCTGGGCCCCTGATCCCACCCCTTGTGCAGCAGCAAGACCAGTCCCAGTCCGCCCAGCAGCAGCCCCAGCCCATGGCTGAGACGATTCGCCCACTCTTCCCGTGGGGAGTACCCCGTCACATCCATCATTACCTCCAATCCATTACCGGCCCACTCTAGCGGCCGACGTTTCAGGCTACAAGTGTTAGCTGAAAATAAAGGGGCGAGGAGAGGGAGGGCCAGAGATGGCTGTGCCCCCCGCCCCTTTGGTGTATGCTCTGCCGCCGACGCCGCCCATGCGGATGGCCGCGTCTGCCCGACAATCTGGTCTGGAGAACCCGATGAAGCTCACTGAACTGTTTACACAACCGGATCCTGATTTCGGCAAGGCCATGACGGCCCTGCTGGAGCATTTCCATCATTCCGACGACAGTCAGGCCCCCTATCAGCGGGGCAGTTTCACCCACCAGCTCGATCAGTCGTGCATGCCCGCCACCGGCATCTCTCCCCGGGACTATCTGGCACGGCTCGCCACCCTGGTACCCGGGGCATCGCACCTCACCTCTCCCCGCTACATGGGACACATGACGGCACCGCTGCCGGCCTTCACCGCCGAGCTCTCCCGGCTCTTGGTGATGCTCAACCAGAACCCGATGAAGATGGAGTCCTCCCGTTTGCTGAGCTTTCTGGAACGGGAAGTGCTGGCCAAACTGCACCGTCTGGTCTACCGCCAGGACGACGCCTTCTATGCAGCCCAGATGCATGCCAAGGATGCGGCCCTCGGTGTCATGACCAGTGGCGGTACCATCGCCAACGTCACCGCCCTCTGGCTGGCCCGCAACCGGGCCTGTGGCGACAACCTGTTCGCCCTCGCCGAGCAGGGCTATCGCGGCGCCGTCATTCTGGGCTCGCGGCTGATGCACTACTCCTTCGACAAGGGGATGGACCTACTGGGACTCGGAGCTCGCAGCCTCTGGCGTCTCGACACCGACGAGCACAACCGGCTCAGTCTGGCGGCGCTGGAACAGGCCCTTCAACAATGCAGGGAGCAGAAGCTCAAGGTGCTGGCGCTGGTCGGCGTGGCTGGCAGCACGGATTTTGGCTCCGTCGACCCGCTGCCGGAACTGGCCGCCATCGCCCGGCGCGAGCAAATCCACTTCCACGTGGACGCGGCCTGGGGTGGTCCGACCCTCTTCTCGCCCCGCTATCAGGGATTGCTTACGGGGATAGAGCACGCCGATACCGTCACCCTTGACGGTCACAAGCAGTTGCTGGTCCCGCTCGGTACCGGCATGCTGCTCTGCCGCCAACCGGACCTGATGATGACGGTGAAGCGCGAGGCTCCCTACGCCATCCGCGCCACCTCCTTCGATCAGGGGCGCTTCACTCTGGAGGGGACCCGTCCCGCCAACGCGCTCTATCTGGATGCCGCCTTCCAGATGCTGGGACAGCAGGGTTATGCCCAACTCATCGACGCCAACTACGACAGGGCGCGGCGAATGGCTGCGCTCATCGACGCCAGCCCCGCCTTCGAGCTGATGTCGGCACCTGTCATGAACCTGCTCTCCTACCGGTGCATTCCGCCCCACCTGCAAGGTCAGGTACCCGATGTGGCGGCCAACGAACAGATCAATCTCTTCAACGTCGCCCTGCAAAAAGCCCAGCGCGCCGAAGGGCACAGCTTCGTCTCACGCACCCAGCGCGCAGTCTCCCGCTATGGCGAGCAACCGCTCACGCTGCTGCGTGCCGTCCTGCTCAACCCTCTCATCGAGGAAGCAGACATACGCGCATTGCTGGACGATCAGGTGCGCCTTGGCAACCAGATTGCCAGCCAGCTGTTCGAGTAACCCGCCGCCCCGGGAAGGAACTGCCTGCAGAATGGACGGTCTTATTCATTTGCCGTTGTCTGACGGGCAGGTACACTGAGTGAAATTTTGAGGTTAGAGCCCAGCATGAAGCAGTTTATCGAGTTCATCCCCCTGATCGTCTTCTTCGCGGTCTACAAGTTTTACGACATCTACACCGCCACTGGCGCCCTGGTGGTCGTCACCGGCCTGCAACTCCTGTACAGCTGGCTTCGCTATCGCCGGGTCGAGAAGATGCAGTTGTTCACCTTCGTGCTGGTCGGTTTCTTCGGCGGCCTCACCGTCTTCTTCCACGACGATGCCTTCATCAAGTGGAAGGTGACCGTCATCAACATGCTCTTTGCCCTCGCCCTGCTCATCGGCCGCTATGGCTTTGGCAAGAACCTCATCAAGCAGATGCTGGCCAAGGAGCTCCAAGCCCCCGACCGGGTCTGGGACAACGTCAATCTCGGCTGGGTCGGCTTCTTCACCCTGTGCGGTCTGCTCAACCTCTACGTGGCCTTCAACCTCTCCCAGGAGATGTGGGTCAACTTCAAGGTGTTCGGCCTGCTGGGCATGACCCTGGTCTTCACCCTGCTCAGCGGCGTCTATCTCTATCGCCACATGCCGGCCGAGCAGAACGCAGAACAGAAAAAATAACCGCAACCAGAAAGGGATTGTTCCATGTGGTATCTGATCTACTCCGAAGATGTCGCGGGCAGCCTGCCCCAGCGCAAGCTGGCACGCCCTGCCCACCTGGCCCGCCTGCAAGCCTTGCAGGATGAGGGCCGACTGCTGACGGCCGGCCCGAACCCGGCCATCGATGCCGAGGATCCGGCCGATGCGGGCTTCACCGGCAGCACCGTCATCGCCGACTTTGCCAGCCAGGCCGACGCCCAGGCCTGGGCCGATGCGGACCCCTATGTCGCGGCGGGGGTCTACGCCAGGGTGACCATCAAACCTTTCAAGAAAGTCTTCTGAGCCCATCAAGGCTGACAAGAAAAAGGCCGGACACTGTCCGGCCTTTTTGCATCTTCTGACTCATGCCCTGGCCACAAACCAGGGATTGAGGATATCAGGCTTGTTGTAGCAAAGCGGCGAACCATCGAGCCGGGTGACGCTGCCCCCCGCTCCTTCCAGTACCGCCTGAGCTGCCCCCGTATCCCACTCGCAGGTCGGTGCGAGCCGCGGGTAAAGCTCGGCCTCCCCCTCGGCAATGATGCAAAACTTGAGAGAGCTGCCCATGGAGACCAGCTCGATCTCGCCCCGCTCCAGTTCGCCAAAACGGGCCAGATACTCGAGGGTCTCCTGCGACAGGTGATTGCGACTGCCCACCACGCGCCACACTCGCCCAGCGTCATGAGGGCGGGTCTGGATGGTCTCGTGCCTGCCATCGGCCACACGCCAGGCGCCAATCCCCTTGCCCCCATACCAGAGCTTGTCCAGTACCGGGGCATAGACCAGCCCCCAGCGCGGGGTCCCCTGTTCAATCAGGGCGATATTCACCGTGAACTCGCCGTTGCGGGAGACAAACTCCTTGGTGCCATCCAAAGGATCCACCAGCCAGTAGCGGGACCAGCCGAGTCGCGCAACCATCACCTCGGGGGAGGATTCTTCCGACAACACCGGGATATCGGGAGTGAGACGCGCCAGCGCCTGAACGATCACCTCGTGGGCCCCCTTGTCCGCAGCCGTCAGCGGGCTCTCGTCCTGCTTGTACTCCACCGCAAAGGGCTGGCTGTAGATGGACATGATGGCCTCACCGGCGGCGCGGGCGATGGGCTCCAGTTCGGAAATGGCGGGTAGATACATGGAAAAGAGTTCTCGCTCAAAGGGTTGGTCAGTGTAACCGAGTGAGTATCTTCGGCTTATAGCCGTTTGCACTGACTTATACAGTGTCAAAACTGACAGACAAAAAGTGGCGCAACACAGCTAATGATAAATGTGGCACTAACGCCACATAAGGACATGACGATATGAACAAGAAGACCCTGATCGCCGCACTGCTGCTGGGCTGCCTCCCCCTGTTGAGCCAACCTCTGCTGGCCGCCGACAAGGCGGCGACCAAGCCTGTGGCCACCACCCAAGTCAAGGAAAGCGGCAAGATCAATCTCAATACCGCCAGTGCCAGCGAGCTCACCGCCCTGAAAGGCATTGGCGAGAAGAAGGCACAGGCCATCATCGACCACAGGGAGAAGCAGGGCAAGTTCACCTCCGTCGATCAACTGGCGGACGTCAGTGGCATCGGACCTGCCACGCTGGAAGCAAACCGGGACATGATTATCGTCAAGTAACCGGTTTGAATCCCTATCATCCCGAGGGCAGCCTGTGGCTGCCCTATTTTTCTTCGGGTATCATGAGCCCACTTTGTATCTTCGGACTCACTCCATGAAAAAGACACCGCTCGTTGTTCGCAAGGCCGTTCTCCCCGTTGCCGGTCTGGGTACCCGCATGCTGCCCGCCACCAAGGCCATCCCCAAGGAGATGCTGCCCGTGGTCGACAAGCCGCTGATCCAGTATGTGGTGCGCGAAGCCATCGCCGCCGGCATCAAGGAGATCATCCTGGTGACCCATTCAAGCAAGAACTCCATCGAGAACCACTTCGACAAAAGCTTCGAGCTGGAGGCGACCCTGGAGAAGCGGGTCAAGCGCCAACTGCTGGAAGAGGTTCAGCACATCTGTCCCAAAGACGTCACCATCATGCACGTGCGTCAAGGGGAAGCAAAAGGCCTGGGCCATGCAGTACTGTGTGCCCGCCCCCTCATCGGGGATCAACCCTTCGCCGTTCTGCTGCCGGATGTGCTCATCGACGAGGTGGCCAGCGATCTGAAGCAGGACAACCTGGCGGAGATGGTGCATCTGTTCGAAGAGGAGCAGATCAGCCAGATCATGGTGGAAGCCGTCCCCGAGAGCGAAGTGGACAAATACGGCATCGCCGACATCAAGGGGGAAGCCCTGAGCGAAGGCATGTCCCTGCCGATGCAGGCCATCGTCGAGAAGCCGCCCCGGGATGAAGCCCCGTCCAACCTGGCCGTGGTCGGTCGCTATGTGCTCTCGGCCAATATCTGGCCCTTGCTGGAAAAAACCCCGGCCGGCGCCGGCGACGAGATCCAGCTGACCGATGCCATCGCCATGCTGATGGAAAAGGAGCAGGTCAATGCCTACTTCATGAAGGGACGCAGCCACGATTGCGGCAGCAAGCTCGGTTATATGAAGGCCAATGTGGAATACGCCGTGCGCCATCGGGAACTCAGCAAAGATTTCACCAGCTGGCTGAAACAGTTTGCCAAAGAGCTGTAATCTCTGAATATTTACAAGATAAGCAGTATAAAAAACTGGGCATCATTCGATGCCCTTTTTCATTTTATAAACAAATATTCAACCATTGATAGATAAAATATCGCTAAATCATAATATTGTAATTTAAAGTCGCTTGTTCTATAAGGATTAAGGCTTGTTCCTAGCCCTTGCATAAAATTTCTAAAAAAATATAAGACACAGGTGGAAGTTCCAATGAATAACCCGTCCAAAGGGACCTTTTTAGGTCACCCTAAAGGGCTTTTTTTGCTCTTTAGTACCGAACTGTGGGAGAGATTCTCCTATTACGGCATGCGTGCCGTGCTCGTCCTCTATCTGACCGACCTGACCGCCAACGGTGGCATGGGCTGGACCCAGGCCGACGCCCTCAAGCTGTACGGCATCTATACCGGTCTGGTCTACATCACCCCCGTCATCGGCGGCTGGCTCGCCGATACCTTCCTGGGCCAGCGCCGTGCCATCCTGTTCGGTGCCGTGCTGATGGCCGCCGGCCAGTTTACCCTGGCACTGCCTCACGCCATGTTCCCTGACATGGTCAACACCGTCTTCTATGCCGGCCTTGGCTTGCTGATCGTGGGCAACGGCCTGTTCAAACCGAACATCTCCACCATGGTGGGTGACCTGTATAAAGAAGGGGATCACCGTCGTGACGGCGCCTTCACCATCTTCTACATGGGCATCAACCTGGGCTCCCTGCTGGCCGGCGTGATCTGCGGCGCCGCCGCCACCGCCTATGGCTGGCAAGCCGCCTTCGTCAGCGCCGGTATCGGCATGCTGCTCTCCCTGGTTGTGCAGGCCACCATGGCCCAGCGTTTCCTTGGCGACATCGGCCGTGTGCCCGCCGCCCAGCGTGCCGCCCTGCAACGCTCCAAGGAGCAAAAAGCGCCCCTGACCAAACAGGAAGTGGATCGCATCAAGGTGATCCTGGTACTGGGCCTGTTCACCATCATCTTCTGGGCCGGCTTCGAGCAGGCCGGTGGTCTGATGAACCTGTATGCCCAGGAGTATACCGACCGCATGATCGGCAGCTTCGAAGTGCCGACAGCCTGGTTCCAGTCCCTGAACCCCTTCTTCATCATCACCCTGGCCCCTGTCGTGGCCGCCATCTGGATCAAGCTCGGCAAGAAAGAGCCGAACTCCCCGGTGAAATTCGCCATGGGCCTGCTGTTCCTGGCCGTCGGCTTCCTGTTCATGATCGGTGCCGTGCTGGAGCAAGGTGGTGATCAGGCTGTCAAGACCTCCATGTTCTGGTTGGTCGGTGCCTACCTGTTCCATACCCTGGGTGAGCTCTGCCTCTCCCCCATCGGTCTCTCCATGGTGACCAAGCTGGCTCCGCTGCGCCTGGCCTCCCTGATGATGGGTGCCTGGTTCGGTTTCGTGGCCCTGGCCAACTATGCCGCCGGCTTCATCGGATCCTTCGTCGGCGAATCCGGCGCCATGGCCATCTTCGGTGGCATCGCACTGGCCGCCGTGATCAGCGCCCTCATCCTGCTGACCATGGCCAACCGCTTGGTCTACTGGATGCACGGTGCCGAAGGCCCGGCCAAAGAGCCCGAAGAACAAGAGCAGAAACTGCAGTCTGCGACCGTTTGACCGGTCAGGACAGCAGAGACCAAACAGGGCGCCCATGGGCGCCCTGTTTGCATGTGTTCACTTCACGGCGTCAGTGGTGACGAACCTGCATCGTCAGGGCGCTGCCGCTGTCACTGCGAAACTGCAGATCAAAGGGCTCGTGCCAGCTTCGCCTGTGCAACGTGTAGCGACTGCTGCGCATCAAGCCGAGCGGCAACCCCCCTGCACGCATCAACCAGTGAGGTGAGGTGAGCCCGGCATTTGCAAAAAGCAGCCCATCCTCCTGATCGAACAGCAGGGCCGCCATGGCAAAGGAGTGACGCAGGCCCGACTCCAGCAGTTGCAGATTGAGGTAATCCAGCAATCGGTGTGGCTGGGTCAACAGCAGGCTCTCTTGTTGCTGGTATTGGCGATAGGGGCCGTTCATCAGGGATCGCACCAAGGCACCACAGAAGGCCGCATCCACACCGAGGATGGGCAATTCCATCACCAGTACCAGCAGCTTGTCGTCCAGTTTGAAGGTATCCGGGATGAAGAGATTGCCCATGCCGGCAAAGGTGACCTGCCAGGGCCCCCACTCCTGCATGCCAGGGGGCGCCAACCAGGCGAGCAGCCGACTGCTCGCCAGATCGTGGCCACGGAAGAAGTCGATGTGCTCCATCAGTTCCAGCTGCTGGCTCTGATGCCCGAGGTTTGTCAGGCATTGCTCGATGCTGCGGCGGATCTGCTCATAGTCATTCACCGGTTTGATGAAGAAGTCCCTGGCCCCCGCCCGCAGCGCACGCTCGATCGCAGCCATCTGATCCTGACCGGAGATGACGATGACGGGCACCTGTGGATAGCGGGCGGTAAGGCAGGCAATCACCTCATGGCCATCCATGTTCGGCATGTTCAGATCACACAACACCACATCGGGGTGATAGAGCGCTGCGGCAGAGAGCCCCTCAATTCCGTCTTCTGCCTGAAAGACGCAGGCCCCGTCGTGCTCGAGATAAGATACCAGTGAGTGGCGAAAAACCGCTTCGTCTTCTACCACCAAGATCCGTAGTCCGGCTTTTGACATCTTGACAAAGCTCTTATTAGTCAAATGGTTATTTGAGCATTAAGACTAGATCATGGGCGCTGGATACCGCCACACAATATTGTCGAGCAGCGAGCCGGGCTGGCCTTGGTATCTGCCAAGCGTTTGAAATGGTCCGACTATTTTGATCGCCCCCTTGCGCAGAGATGGTCGGCAACCGTCGCCCGGCAGCCGTTATCTCGCAGGTCGGCACCATGAATTGTATGAGGCACCGCCATGAGGGATAATGCCCTCCACTCCAGATCGTGAAGCAGACCATGACGCCAGCCGAATACAGCGCCCTCGCCCATCCCAGACTCTCCCATCCGGCCCGCAGCCTCTATACCCTGCAACTGCGCCGCTTGGTGCTGGAAAATCGGCTGGCCCGACTCAACTATCCCGAGCTTGGCCGGGCATTGGCTGTCGTCGATCCGGGCAATCCCGGTGGTTTCAGCTATCAGGTCAACGCTCGCCAGCTGACCGAACTGCTCGACGAGCTGATGGAAGCCGAACTGCTTCAGGTCGAGGCCCAGGCTGACAGTGAGCACTACCACCAGTGCCCTTTCCAGTTGCCGTTGCTGAGCCAGCGGGTGCGCAGCCCTCTGCCGGCACGCCCGTTCCAGATGCACCTGCAGTGGCGTCCGGACGAAGAACTGCCTGCTCTCGCACGCCTGTGCGGGGTGATCGATGCCAGCTACAGCGAAGAGGATCTCGGGGAGTTCATCGCCTACTGGCTCGGCCGCCCCGAGGTGTTCGACTCCCAGCACCAGTGGATGTTGAAATTTATTCGGGCCCTCAAGAGTCGGCGCTACGCCCGCCGCCCGGCGACCGTGGTCACCGGGTACCAGCAGGTCGCGCCAGCCCCGGTAGAGGCTGGCCCGAGCCGCCGGGCGCAAGAGATGATCGATGAGGCCAAACGGCTGGCACAAGCTCAGGAGCCGGAGAATGATTGATACCAGGCGGCCACGAAGTGCACTATTGACCCCCTGCCCATCCAGCCACAGCCCTAGCAGAAGGAGAATTCCATGACAGATCCGCACGACCCGATGCGCCAGGCACTGGAAGAGATCGAGGCCAAACGCCAGAAAATCGCCAAGGCAAGACAGGAGCAACGGGCTCATGATCCCGAGCTCAAGCGTCACGTCAGCAGCCTGCAGCAACGTATTCTCCGACTGCGGGCCGCAACCGGCGGCAGCCAGTACGACTACGAGACCCTGCGCAAGGAGTACGACGCCAAGGCCAATGCCGAAGTGCGCGAGTTGCAGAAGGCCGCCCGCCAGGAGCGGATCCAGAAGCTGATCGCCCAGGCCGACCTCAATCCGGACTGGATCTTCGACAAGATGGATTCCGGTGACCCGGCCCTGCAATACCCCATCGAGACAGCCCGCTACTTCATCAGCGGTTTCGAGCACTGGGAGAAGAGCGGCGGGGGCTGCATGCTGATCTACGGCGATTACGGCACCGGCAAATCCACCCTGGCGGGTGCCGTGGCCCACGAGTTGATCGCGCGCCACCAGAAGTCGGTGATCTTCCAGCAGTGGGCCTCCATCGTGGACAGGCTCTTTTTCAACGTCATCCAGGATCAGGAGGAGCGTAACCAGTACCGCCGCGCCCTGGAAGAGGTGGACCTGCTGATCATCGACGAGGTGGCGGCCAACCGTGCCAAGATGGCCGAGAGTCAGTCCAGCTTCCTCGGCCACCTGCTGCGCCGTCGTCGCAACCTGTCCAAAAGCGTCATCATCATCACCAACCACAGCCCCCAGAGCCTGCATCAGGCCATCGGTGATTTCAGCTATGAGGCGATCAAGGCGTTCAATCCGGTGGACATCCACCTGAGCGGACCCAGCCGCCGTCCCAGCATCGGCCATTACAACGGTTGATCCCGTCGGGCCGGCGTCCCTGATGTCCGGCCCTTCATATCCCCTGCACCTCACAAATAAAAACCACTCTCATTTACAGAGAGCCATCCAGGCTCTAGGCTTGCTCTTTTGTTCGAGAGGGCCTGTCATGCCAACCACACTCATCTTCGGTGCCAGTCGAGGACTGGGCCGCGCCTTCACCGACCACGCACTGCAACTGGGCCACAGGGTCGTTGCCCTGGTGCGCCATGCCGACATGGCCAGCGAGCTGCATACCCTGGGAGTCGAGGTCGTCATCGGGGATGCCCTGGACCCCCAGGCCGTGGCCCAGGCTTGCCGCTTGGCGGACAGGGATGCCCGGGTAGTCTCCACCCTCGGCAGCTTTCGCCAGAGTGCACCGGTGGATTATCAGGGCAACCGCCATGTGATCGACGAGATGGAGCGCGCCGGGCTCAGCCGCCTGCTGCTGGTCACCTCCCTCGGTTGTGGCGACAGCTGGCAATACCTGCCCGAGCGGGCTCGCGCCGCCTTCGGACACGAGGTACGCCTCAAGAGCCTGGCGGAAAGCTGGCTGCAGACAAGCCCCCTGGCGTGGACCATTTTACGCCCCGCAGGGTTGCAGGATGGGGAGCCCACGGGTCAGGCCATCCTGAGCCAGGGGCTAGAGAGGCATGGCCTGGTCAGGCGCCAGGATGTGGCGATACGGGGTTTGCAACTGCTCACCGACCAGGAGGCGTGCGGCCAGATCTATGCCATCGGCGATCCGGGTCTGAATCAGCCATGATCCCTGTGAATGGCAACACGGTCAGCCCAGTGGCTGACCGTGTTGTTGCAAGGCGCCTAGTCGGTGGAAGACGCTGTCGCCCCATCATCCGGCCGCGTTGCAAGGCACGGTTGACGCCAGCGGAGCAACCAGCACGCCAGAGCGCCATACAGCAGCGCCAGTCCCCACAACTGCCACCAGTAGCGGGAGACCTGGGCAAAGTCGGCCCCCATCTGATTGAGGCGCAGGAATCCCTCGATGGCCGGCGTGCTCGGTGCCCACTGGGCCAGCCAGTTGAGGGGGGCCGGGATGAGCTCAAGGGGCCAGATAAAGCCGGCCAGGAAGACCAGCGGCAAAGAGGAGACAAGCACCACCTGGGTCGGTAGATCACGGCGGGTGAACAGGGCGCCGAGCACGATCCCGAGCCAGGTGGTGGCCAACAGGAACGGCAGGGTAAAGAGCCAGAGTTCGCCGGGTACAGCGGTGCGGGCAATACCGTAGTGATCGAAGCAGAAGCCGAAGAAGTAGGTCACCGGAAGGACGAAAAGAGCCCCCACCACCAGGGTGCGGGCCAGCAACAAGGCCGGCACGGGAGCATGTTGCCAGTAGCCTGACTCGCCACGGCGGCTGCGCTGGTTCTGGGTCGCCCCCAGGATGCCG
Source organism: Aeromonas sp. s1(2024) (assembly GCF_040908005.1). NCBI lineage: Bacteria > Pseudomonadati > Pseudomonadota > Gammaproteobacteria > Aeromonadales > Aeromonadaceae > Aeromonas > Aeromonas sp. s1(2024). The sequence continues at coordinate 15,175 of NZ_JBFOCW010000049.1, forward strand.
GTCCCCATCAGCAACACCTGATGCAGGATCAGCACGAATACCGCAGGCACCACGTAGTTCACATAGCCCATGGTGGGGTTGAATACCGGCAGCACATTGAGGGCCACCGCGTTCCAGCCCATGGCGGCCTGGGGCAGCGCCTCACCCTGGCTCAACAGCCTGGCCACCTTCACCTGGGCGGCAAGCGTGCCCCCCGCCTGGGCCAGCCCTTCGGCAATGGTGCCATAGACCAGGAAGTAGGAGGCATCCCCGGCATAACCCAGGGTCACGCTCCTGCCCAGCATCAGATCCCGATAGAAGTGGCGGGGAATGTGCAAGATGCCGCTCGCCTTGCCGGTCAGCATCATCTGGCGGGCCTCGTCGAGCGAACCGGCACGGGCCACCAGTTTCACCTGCGCCGTGGCATCGGCCATAAACTCCAGCTGGCGGGAGAGCTGGCTGCCATCCTCGTTGACCACCACCACGGGCTCTTCCCTGGGCAATTGGTGCAGGTAGGGCTGGGGGTAGAGGAAGGAGTAGAAGAAGACGCCGCCAAACAGGGTCAGCATGATGGCGCGATCCGCCAAGAGGGTGCGCAGCTCAAGGCGCACCAGATCCCAGAATCCCATCATGGCCTGGACTCCTCATGGGGCAGGGCCGCGCCCGACGGCGTCCGGTAGCGGTGTACCACCAGCAGCAGGGGCAGCAGAAACAGCAGCAGGGCCCCGAGCTGGGGCAGGGCCGCCGTCAACGGTTGACCGTAGTTGGTTTGCCCGATTTGCAGCTCCACATAGTGGGAGATGGGCAGCAGGCTGCGCCAGAACTGGGCCACATCCCCCATGGCGCTGACCGGAAAGGTGACCCCCATAAAGGCGAAACCGGGAGCCGTGTAAGCCCCCGCCAGCGACAGAGCGCGCGCCGGATCCCGGATGATGGCGTAGAAGAAGGCCCCCATGGTGACGCAAGCGGCCGACGCCAGTCCCAGCCCCGCCGTCAGCACCAGCCAACTGCCTTGCATGGGGTACCCAAGCCCCTTGAACAGCAGCAGACTCCACGCCAGACCCCACCCCCAGCCGATGAGCACGTGGGGTAGCAGGGTACGCCAGAGGCCGAACCAGACCCCTCTGGTGGTCCAGTCCAACCCGAGGCGATCGGTGCGGGCCAGGGCGTTCAGGCCATAGAGCACCACCAGGATCTGCCACACCGCAGGCAGCAGGGCGCTCAGCAGAAACTGGGCGTAGCTGGAATTGATGTTGTAAAGCGCGGTAACCTGGCTCGCAATGGGTACGGATTGTCCCAGGGCACCGGGCAGCGTCTTGCCGTCGGCCATGGCCGAGAGCACGCCCACCTGGCCATTAAGAGTTCCCACCACCTGGGCCAGTGCGGAGTTGACCAGCTTGGCAATCAGGATGAACTGGCCATTGTTGAACACGGTCACCCTGGGTTGGGTCCCCTCGCGGGCATCCCGCTCCAGGTGATGGGGGATCACCACCAGGGCATAGATGTCTCCCCCACGCAGCGCCCTGGCCCCCTCGTCGATGGCGTCAAACTGCTGCGCTATCTTGAGCCCGGCGGAGCCATCGAGAGAGAGCGCCAGTTGTCGGGAGAGGGTGCTGCGATCCAGATCCACCAGACCGACCTTGAGATCCCGCGCCAGGCCGGCTGAAAAGATCCAGCACAGGATCCCTATCAGCACCAAGGGGACCCAGCTCGCCAGCGCCCGGCCGAACGGGTCCTGCCAGAGCAACCGCCATTCGCGCCCCATCAGAGCTCGACCAGCACGCTCATGCCGACCCGCAGCCCGTCAACCGGCTGCAAGGGGCGCGCTTCCACCTGGAAGCTTTTCATGTCGAACCCCTGGCGGGTGTCGGTGGCACGCCAGGTGGCGAAATCCCCCATCACGGCCACATGGGTCACCTTGAAGCGCACCAGCTGATCCCCCAGGCCGGGAATACGGGCATCAAACTCGGTACCGACCGGGAACCTTGGCAAGAGGTCCTCACGGACATGGAACTGGGCCCAGGCATCCTTCATGTCGAGCAAGGTCACCACAGGGAAGCCCTGGGGAGCCAGCTCGCCACTACGCAACAGCACCTGGGCAACTTCCCCCTCGTGGGGGCTGGCGATGCGGGTATCGGCCAGATAGGCTTCCACTTCCGCCACTCCGCCAGCCGCCATCTTGGCCTGCTCGCGGGCCGCTATCTTGGTCTCTTCCCGCGCCCCTTCCAGTGCCATCTGGTATTGCTGCCAGGCCATGCCCTCGCTGTACTTCGCCGCCTGCCAGGCCGTCCAGGCCTCGTCACGCTTTTGCAGCGACATCACGCCATCCCGATGCAGGCTGGCAATGCGCTCGTAGGTTTTGCCATGAAGCAGGGCAGCCGCCTTGGCCTGTTGCCACTGATCCTTGGCGGCCGCGATCTGCTGCACTCGCGCCCCCTTCTCGGCCTCTTCGGCCATGGCACCCGCCGCGGCCTGCCCGGCCTTGGCCTGACTCAGCTTGGCCTCGATCTCCGGGCTCGCCAGAGTGAACGCCAGTTGGCCCCTGGCCAGTTGATCCCCCTTCTTCACCAGCACCTCGTCGATGCGGCCCGCCACCTTGGAAGAGACCGAATACTGCTGCGCCTCTATCTGCCCCTGCAGACGCACCGGCTCCGGCTGATAGGCCAGCCAGAAGCGCCAGCCAAGCCAGAGCACAAGCAATACCAGCGCCAGTGGCAGCAGCCAGGGCTTGCCCTGGCTCATCTTCTTCTTGATGGGGGGATGACTCATGAATTCACCTCGGCAAACGGGCGACCCTTGACGGTCGAAACGGACATGAATAACGGAGTGGAAGAGCGCGCGATCATGAGTTCACCTCGATCGCCTGGCCATGCTGATACTGGTTGAAACTGTTCATCTGACCGGAGAGTGCCAACAGGCGGGCCAGAGAGATCACGTATTGATAGGCGGCGGCGGCGCGCTGGGTCTTGACCCCGGCAAGCTGGGTCTGGGCATCGACCACATCGAGGGAAGTGGAGAGCCCCTGACCGAATGCCTTGTCACGCAACCGCACGTTCTCCTCGGCCAGCGCCTGGGTCGAGGAGAGAGAGTGATACTCCTCCAGTCCCTGGGCAGCCTCGCGCCAGGTCTTCTCGACCAGCAGCTCCAGATCCTGGCGGGTCTTGGCTTGCAGCAGGTTGACCTGGAGTTCGGCGCTCTTGGCTGCCTGGACCGTCTCGGAGCGGCCATCACGACTCACCAGCGGCATGCTGACCCCGACACCAACCAGCCAGTCCGGTGTGGTCTTGGAGACAATGGAATCATCTTCATAGAGGTTGTAGTTGCCGAACAGGAAGAGCTCGGGGGCGTATTTGCCCTTCTCCAGCTTGATCATCCCCTGGGCCTGATCCTTCTTGGCCGTCAACAGCTTGAGACCGGGATGCACCGACAGGGTCTCCTCCACGAAGGGAGACAAGGCTGGCATCCCTTCGTTGATGAAGAGGGCGGTATTGGGCTCAGCCTGCTTGAGCTTGAGCATGTGGCCGAGCGTCAGCTGGGCGATCTCCAGGCTGCGCCTGGCCTTCTGGGTATCGATACGTGCCCTGTCATAGGCAGACTGGGCCGAAAGGCGCTCCACCTTGGCGATCTGCCCCTGGGCTTCGAGCTTCTTGGCATGATCCAGATGGTGTGCCAGTCCCTGCTCGATCTCCTGCTTGGTCTGCACCACCTGCGCCGCCAGCACCACCCCGAAGTAGGTCTGGGAGAGGCTCTCGAAGGTGGACTGCTGTTTGAGCACCAGCAACTGCTCAGCCTCGCTCACCTGGGCCTGACGAATATCCTGGGCCGCATCGATGCGCCCGCCGGTAAAGAGCGGCCATAGCATCTTGACCGAACTGGTCACCACGTTCTGCTTGGTGAGGGGGGTGACGAAATCGCTCGGGCTGAGGTTGAGTGCCTGCATCACAGGCCCCAGCACCTTGCCGAATTCCGGATGATTGGCGATGGGGTTGAGATCCAGCATGTCCAGCTCCATCGGCTGATCGAGATGGGTATAGCTGGCCCCCACATCCACCTTGGGCAGGTACATTGCCTTGGCCGCCTCCCGCAGTTGCTGGGCCCGCTCCACCCCGGCCTGCTCTGCCGCCAAGCCGTCATCCTGCTGGATGACGCGGCTCCAGGCCTCGGTAAAGCTGACCGTCTGCGCCTGAGCCGACCCCAGCACGATACCCAGCAGGCATGGGCAGAGCGACTTGATGAACTTTACCGTCATACATCCCCGATCCGTTTGTAATGAAATTGTGTAGAGTCTTTGCTCAATTCAGGCCCGCTATCATAGCCTAAACCGGCTTGAGAGGGAGACTCACAAATCACCATCCCCCTCACTCGCGCCCTCCTGACCATGGTCACAGACAATATGTCCGATTTTCAAGCACTCCTGAATTTGCAAGCCTTGGCGCGACGTTTTTTTCAGAAAAAAATGGCTGACGCTCAAATACTAACCTTTTCTCCTGACTAAAAAATGCGTAATATACGCCGCCCTAAGCCGATGGTAACCGTGGAATGCAGATAGGTCCCCACACGCTTGAAACTCCCCTGATCGTGGCCCCCATGGCCGGTGTAACAGACCGACCATTTCGTGAACTTTGTTTACGTTTGGGAGCCGGTATGGCCGTTTCCGAGATGCTGCTGGCCAACCCGGATGTCTGGGATACCCAGAAAACCCGGATGAGAATGGATCACTCTGCTGAAGGCGGCTTGCGATCGGTCCAGATTGCCGGTGCCGACCCCGAGATGATGGCGTTTGCTGCCCGCTACAACGTGGAGCAGGGCGCTCAGATCGTCGACATCAACATGGGATGTCCGGCAAAAAAAGTGAATAAGAAGCTGGCAGGTTCCGCCCTGCTGCGTCAGCCAGACCTGGTCAGATCCATCTGCCGGGCCGTGGTGGATGCGGTGGAAGTACCTGTCACCTTGAAGATCCGCACAGGATGGGATCCGGATAACCGCAATGGCGAGGAGATCGCCCGAATCGCCGAAGATTGCGGTATCGCGGCCCTTGCCGTGCATGGTCGTACCCGTGCCTGCCTCTACAAGGGCGAAGCGGAGTACGACACTATCAGGGCGATTAAGCAGGCCGTATCGATTCCTGTTGTCGCCAATGGCGACATCGATAGCCCGGAGAAAGCCCGGTATGTCCTCGACTATACCGGTGTCGACGCCGTGATGATCGGCCGTGCTGCGCAAGGACGACCCTGGATTTTCCGGGAAATCCGCCATTTTCTTGAAACGGGCACCAAGCTGCCGCCTCCCGACAGGGAAGAGGTTCGCACCCTGATGAACGAGCATGTCACCAATCTGCACCAGTTTTACGGTGCCTATCTGGGAGCGCGCATTGCCCGTAAACACGTGGGCTGGTATCTGGATGAAGAAGAGGCGGGCCGAGAATTCCGTAAGCACTTCAATGCCCTGGATTGTGCAGACGCACAACTCGAGGCACTCGAAGCGTATTTCGATGGATTAGGTTAACGCATAACTAAAGAGCCGACCGAATATGTTCGAACAAACCCTGACTTCTGATGCATTGGTAACAACTACTCACAATCACGCTGCCGAGCCGACCCAACGCCCCCTGCGTGACTCTGTGCAACAGGCCCTGCGTAACTACCTGGCCCAGTTGAACGGTCAGGAAGTGATTGATCTGTACGATATGGTTCTCTCCGAAGTCGAAGCTCCCATGCTGGACGTGATCATGCAGTACACCCGTGGCAACCAGACTCGCGCCGCCGTAATGATGGGCATCAACCGCGGCACCCTGCGCAAGAAACTCAAGCGTTACGGCATGAACTGATCCCGGTCATTCTGCTGCAGTGCAGACGAAGGCGTATCCCAGCGATGGGATACGCCTTTTTCTATGCCCGGTTTTTACCTGCTCACTCCACCGCCAGCTTGATACCGAGCCCCACGAACAGCCCCCCCATCACGCGATTCAGCCAGGTGGCCACCCGGGCGGGCAGTCGCACCTTGCGGCTTGCAAACGCGGTGGAAAACGCCAGCAGATGGCACCAGATCATGCCGTTGAGATTGAAGATGCAGCCCAGCACGATGAATGCCATCGCCTTTTGCGGTGAAGCGGGATCGATGAACTGGGGCACAAAAGCGAGAAAGAAGAGCGCCACCTTGGGATTGAGGACATTGGTGAGCAACCCCTGCCGAAAGATGCGCCCATAAGAGAGCGCAGGCAGCGCCACAGCCCCATCCACAGACGTTGAAGTGCCACTCCTCTGCCAGAGCATGGACACGCCGAGATAGACCAGATAGAGCGCCCCCATCAGCTTGATGACGGCAAACAGCTCGGCGGAGGCACTCAACAGGGCAGACAGTCCCAGCGCCGCAGCCAACACATGTACCATGGTACCTGTCCCGATACCCAATGCCGCCATGGACCCTGCACGCCATCCCTGGGAGCCGCTGCGCAGCATGATGAGCAGGGAGTCAGGCCCAGGCATCATGTTCAGCAGCAGGCCAGAAACGACAAACAACGCCAAATCGTGGATCCCCAACATAGACAGCTCCTTGTACATGAAAGAAACAGTCTATGGATCCTGAGGTACTTGTCACTCCCGTTTCCAGCGATAGTGATTATCAAGGAAGGGAATAGCGCTTGAGCCGGAGATACTTGACGCTCAACCTGGTGAGAAAGAGAGATTGAGCCGTTTGAAAGACAGTGATACTGGCTGAATAACAATGTTTATCGATACAATAGACTGTGTTTTGCGCATTAACCAGACTTATTATCTAAAAAATAAATTTCAGGCAATAAAAAACCCCGCTCAGATGAGCGGGGTTTCTTGTATTGGGTGCCTGGCAGTGTCCTACTCTCGCATGGCGAATGCCACACTACCATCGGCGCTACAGCGTTTCACTTCTGAG